>JAJQBM010000219.1 GCA_021203285.1 Clostridiales bacterium
TATTGGAATCATCGAAACACGCGCCTCTCGTTGACGCCCGCAAAGAAATATTCTAAAATAAGCCTATCGTGATTTTTATAAAAAAGCGATAGGCACATCTGTTTATACAAATATAATCTATCAGGAGGAATTACCATGAAAAAGAAACTACTCTGCATCCTGCTCTCCGCCATGCTCGGCACATCCATGCTTGCCGGCTGCGGCAGCACCACTGAAAGCACCGCCGAAGATACCACAGAAGACGCCGTCTCTGCAGAAGAGGAAACAGCCGACGATTCCGTTGCAGCGGAGGAAGACCTTTCCGCGGAGGAAGAAACCGCAGAACAGTTCGAGGCCACCACCGTCACCATCTACGCAGCGGCCAGCCTGCAGACCGTTCTCACCGAGCTCATCGAGGTTTACAATGAGACACAGCCCAATGTGGAAATCGTGGGCAGCTACGACAGCTCCGGCACCCTGCTGACCCAGATTGAGGAGACGGACGGCAACGGCATCGACATCTTCTTCTCTGCAGCACAGAAACACATGAATACGCGGGAGGAGGATGACGGACTGGTCGTAGAGGGCAGCCGTCACAATGTTGTCAATAATCAGGTATGTGTGATCACCTACACCGGCAGCGAAACCACGGTAACCGGGCTGGCAGACATCGCCAATGCGTCCAGTCTGGCTCTGGCAGACGGTTCTGTGCCGGTCGGCAAATACACCCGTCAGGCTCTGGTAAACGCCGGTCTGCTGGAGGAGACGGAGGACGTCTCGACAATCACCACCGATGAGGTGTCTGCAGCCCTCGGCGGCATCGAGATCAACGAGTGCGGCAATGTCAGCAAGGTGCTTCAGGCCGTGGTGGAGCAGTCCAACGAGGTCGGCACTACCTACTATTCCGACACCTACGGATATGAAGATCAGGTTGAAATTCTGGAAGTTGTAAGTTATGATTTAACCGGAGACGTCATTTATCCCGTAGCGCAGGTTGCAAACGGCAGCGCGGACGAATTGGAATCCGCCGCGGCGGCCGATTTTATCGAATTCCTCATTTTCGATGAAGCCAAGGCAATCTTTGAAAAATATTACTTTGATACGGATGTGGAAGCATGAATACAGTGATCGACATTTTGTCCGGACTGGACTGGAGTCCGCTGTTTATCTCATTAAAAACGGGAGTCGTGGCAACGGTAATCTGCTTTTTTCTCGGTATTTTTGCGGCAGGCAGAGTGATCTGCGCCGGGGAGCGCGGCAAGGCCATCGCGGACGGGTTTCTCACCCTTCCGATGGTTCTGCCGCCGACCGTGGCCGGTTTCTTCCTGCTTCTGCTGTTCAGCCTGAAACGGCCGCTGGGCAGCTTTCTGTTTAACCAGTTCAACATCAAGATTGTGCAGACATGGGCGGGCTGCGTCATCGCGGCCACCATCATCGCATTCCCCCTGATGTACCGCAACGCTCGGGCAGCCTTTGAGCAGCTGGACTCCAATCTGGTGTACGCCGGACGGACGCTCGGCATGTCCGAGTTTCAGATTTTCTGGAAGATCATCGTCCCGAACTCCGGCCCCGGCATCGTCTCCGGAACCATCCTGACATTCGCGCGGGCGCTGGGCGAGTACGGCGCAACCTCCATGCTGGCCGGGAATATCCCGCACAAAACATCCACGATTTCCCAGCGCATTGCCATGGTGATTCAGGACGGCGACTACCTGACCGGCGGTGTCTGGGTCATCATTATTCTCCTCATCGCTTTCGGCGTTATCGTTGCGATGAATCTGGTAGCAGGGAAAAACATGAAAAATGTGCAGCGGTGGTAGAACGGAGTACACACAATGTCCATAGATGTTTCCATCCGAAAAAAAAAAATCGGGAATTTCTCTCTTGATATAACATTTCAATCCGAGGAAAATGAAATTTTCGCAATCCTCGGCGCGTCCGGCTGCGGCAAAAGCATGACATTGAAATGTATTGCCGGGATCGAGACGCCGGATGAGGGACATATTATTCTAAACGGAAGAACGCTTTTTGACTCCGCAAAAAAGATTAACCTGATCCCGCAGAAGCGGCGGGTCGGATATATGTTTCAGGACTACGCGCTTTTCCCGAATATGACCGTTGAAAAAAATATCATGGCCGGGATGGGAAAGCATCCGGATCCTGCCGCGGTCCGTACATATATACAAAAATTCCGACTGGACGGTCTGGAAAATCATCTGCCGCGGCAGCTCTCCGGCGGCCAGAAGCAGCGGGTGGCGCTGGCCCGGATGCTGGCCTCGGAGCCGGAAATCCTGCTTCTGGATGAACCCCTCTCCGCTCTGGACACCTGGCTGAAGTGGCAGGTAGAGGAGGAATTGCTGAAGCTTTTTTCCGAAATCAAAAAGGCCATTCTTTTTGTGAAGCACAGCCGGGATGAGGTGTATCATATCTGTGACCGGGTCTGTGTGCTAAGCAACGGCCATGTGGAGACCATCCAGCCAAAAAAGGACTTTTTCGCAAACCCGGAAACAATTGCCGCCGCACACCTCTCCGGCTGCCGGAATTTTTCCCGTGCGGAGCGGATTTCCGCGCACGAGATCTTGGCCCCGGACTGGAGAATGCAGTTCTGCGTACAGCGGGAGGTGCCGAACGATCTGGCCTATGTCGGCGCACGCGCACACTATATTGAGGTCATCCCGCCGGGAACGGATGCCGCCAACTGTGCTGTGATGCAGGTGGATCACCTGATGGAGCAGCAGTTCGAGTCTGAACTGATTTTAAACTGCGGCGATGAAAACAACACGCAGATGCGCCTGTTGATGGATAAGGACAAAGCATTGGAGCTGTCCCGTCAGGAGAAGCTGAGCATCCGGATACCGGAGGCGGCCCTGCTGCTGTTGAAAGAATAATTTCACAGGCCACACAATAACCAGCCATAAGATCAGGAGAAACGCAGAACATGAATCCGGAATTTACGCATTTTGACAAACAGGGAAACGCCGTCATGGTTGATGTCTCGGAAAAACCGGTCACATCCCGCACCGCAACCGCGCAGGGGAGCATTCTCGTCTGCGCCGAGATCATGCAGGCCGTTCAGGAAAGGACTGTGAAAAAGGGTGATGTCCTCGGCGTCGCCAGAGTCGCCGGCATCATGGGGGTAAAGCAGACCGCCGCCCTCATTCCGCTGTGCCACACCCTCCTGATACAAAAATGCAGTATTGATTTTGACCTGCATCCGGAACAGGGTCGCATTACCGCCATCTGTACAGTTCAGTGCTCCGGACAGACCGGAGTGGAGATGGAGGCGCTGACGGGAGTGAGCACGGCGCTGCTCACCATCTACGACATGTGCAAAGCCATCGACAGAACTATGACCCTCACGGATATCCGTCTCGTCGAAAAAAAGGGCGGACAAAGCGGACACTTTGTCCATCCGGATTCTTCCTCTCAAAACTAAAAGGCCGCACAGGATATGAAAGACTCCGTCAACCGGGAAATCAACTACATGAGAATCTCCGTCACCGACCGCTGCAACCTGCGCTGTGTCTACTGCATGCCCCACGGCACTCCGACGCTTCCCATGGAGGAAATTCTGACATTCGAGGAAATCGAGCGAGTCTGCCGACAGGCAGTGACTCTCGGAATCACCCGCTTTAAGATTACCGGCGGCGAACCCCTTGTCCGTCTCGGATGTCCGGCCCTCGTACACATGATCCGTCGGATTCCCGGTGTTCAGCAGGTGACAATGACGACCAACGGTGTCCTTCTGGAGAAATATCTTGACGAACTCACCGCCGCGGGACTCGGCGCGGTGAATATCAGTCTGGATACGACAAACCGGGAATTATATCAGAAAATAACCGGCACTGACTGCCTTGACCGTGTGATGGCTTCGATCGAAGCCGCCGCAAAATCCGGCATACCCGTAAAAATCAACGCCGTCCTGCAGCCGAATCTCAACGCCGATGCATGGGTCGACCTGCTCGCGCTGGCAAAACAGTACGGAATCGATCTCCGTTTTATAGAGCTCATGCCCGTCGGTCAGGGGAAATTCGGCACGCCGGTCTCCAACGCAGACCTGTTTCACCGGATTGAAACGACATTTGGCCCGCTAAAGCCGGACGAACGTCCTCACGGCAACGGTCCGGCAACCTACTACCGCCTTTCCAGCTTTGACGGCAGCATCGGTTTTATCAGTCCGATTCACGGGAATTTTTGTGGGAGCTGCAATCGCATCCGCATGACCTCCACCGGTGAGATCAAGCCATGCCTCATCTGCGGAGATACCTTCGATGTCCGCACCGCCCTGCGAAGCAACGGCACCGATCACTCAAAACAAAATCCAGACGAAGATGTGCGGCGCATCCTCGCGGCCGCCATATCTGCAAAACCACCAAGGCACCGCTTTGGCACGGCCGCAGTGTCCACGGAAATGTCAAAAATCGGCGGATAGTCGGGAAAGGATACACCAATGGGAGCCATTTTACATATCTGCATCAGCGAAAAGCGGGGCACTCCCAAACAGGAGGTAAATTCCGTCCGGCTTCTTCCCAGCCGGGGGATTGAAAACGACGCACACGCCGGGAATTGGCACCGACAGGTCAGCCTGCTCTCCGCTGAAAAAATACGGGAGTTTCAATCCAAAGGCGCTCAGGTAGAGCCGGGCGCATTCGGAGAAAATCTGGTCGTGGAAGGGTTTGATCTGCGCGCCCTGCCGGTCGGCGCCCGTTTTCGCATCAACGACGCCCTGCTGGAAATGACCCAGATCGGAAAGGAGTGCCACACCCACTGCCGAATCTATCAGACGATGGGCGACTGCATTATGCCCCGCGAGGGCGTCTTTGCCGAGGTTCTCTCCGGCGGCATAATCCAAAAAGGAGATCCCATAGAGATGATTCCGCCAGACCCGAACCGGCCGTTTACCGCAGCCGTCATCACCCTGAGCGACAAGGGCGCTGCCGGTGAACGGGAGGACAAAAGCGGCCCTGCCATCGTAAATCTGCTTCATGCCGACGGCTATGACATCAAAGAAACCCTGTTGCTCGCAGATGACCGCCCATCATTGGAAAAAGAGCTGATCCGCCTCGCGGACCAGCGGCAGGTCGATGTCATTTTTACCACCGGAGGAACCGGATTCGACGAGCGGGATATCACGCCGGAGGCAACCATTGCGGTCTGCGATCGGATGGCCAACGGCATCGCTGAAGCCATCCGCGGATATTCCATGACCATCACGCCCCGCGCCATGTTCAGCCGCGCGGTTTCCGGGATTCGAAAAAAGACTCTGATCGTAAACCTGCCGGGCAGCCCGAAGGCCGTAACCGAAGCGCTGGAATTTCTTTTGCCGAATCTTGGACACGGGCTCGGAATCCTGCGGGGAACGGAAGGGGAATGCGCGCGCAGATAAAACACCGCCCTGTCAATCAAAAACGAACCGATAGTCGGAAAGGAAGATATTGGATATGAAACAGATCCGAACAACCGAAGCAGCAGGTCATGTCCTCTGCCATGATATCACACGCATCGTAAAGGATGTCGTAAAGGACACCGCATTCCGCAAAGGGCACATTGTCACGGAAGCGGACATTCCGGAGCTTCTCAAGCTGGGGAAAGATCATCTCTACGTCTGGGAAAAGGATGAGACGATGCTTCACGAGGATGAAGCGGCCGAAATTCTCCGGGATATCTGCCTGAACGAGCACATGAAGGCCGGCAGCCCCAAAGAGGGGAAAATCGAGCTGACTGCCGCCTGCGACGGCCTGTTTCAGATCGATGTGCCACGCTTGGCTACAGTCAATGAGATTGAGGAGGTCATGATCGCCTCCCGCCACACCAACACCGCGGTCAAAACCGGCGACAAGCTTCTGGGAACCCGCATCATCCCGCTTGTCATCGCCAAAGAGAAAATGGAACAGGTAAAAGCTGCCGCCGGAGAAGAACCGCTGGCACGCATTGTTCCCTATCAGATCAAAACGGCGGGAATCATCACGACCGGAAACGAAGTATACTACGGCAGAATTCAGGACACCTTTACACCCGTCGTCACGGAAAAGTTAAAGCAATTCGGCATCGAAACAACCGAACACATCATCTTAAACGACGGCAAAGAAAAGATCGCGAACGCAATCCTTGAACTGAAATCAAAGGGCGTCGATCTCATCGCCGTGACCGGCGGGATGAGCGTGGACCCGGACGACCAGACCCCCGGCGCCGTCAAAATGTCCGGCGCCCGCATCGTCACCTACGGAGCGCCGGTGCTTCCGGGCGCTATGTTCCTTCTGGCTTATTTTGACGATGGAACCCCTGTCTGCGGGCTTCCCGGATGCGTCATGTACAACAAGACAACCGTCTTTGACATCGTCCTGCTGCGTCTGGCTGCCGGAGTACCCATGAGCAAAAAGGATTTCGCATGCATGGGCAACGGAGGATTTTGCCTCGGCTGCCCTGTCTGTACCTTCCCCAACTGCGGATACGGAAAAGGGACGCCGGTGTAAACAAAAGGTACACCGGCGCCTGTTTTATTCATACAATAACGTGTTCACAAAAAACGGAATCTGCTTTTCCCAGCTCGCTTCGCAGTGCTCCCCTTCGGGCACTGTGCATTAACTCAGTAGAATGCCTTTCTCCAGCAGCAGGGTGACAATCCGTCCAATGAACTGCCGCGTCTTTTTTGCAGAGCCCAGCTCCAGAGAAACGTAGTTCATATAGAGAACCGTATCCGGCCGCGGGGCGGCATCCTGTATCATTTTGCGCGCCTTGGCGGGAGCCAGCCCCAGCGCAGGGGAGAGCGCTGCCGCCCCAGAAAAAATATCGTTGTAATAAAGCACCGCGTACAGGCTCATAAGCCCGCCCATGGAGCTCCCGGCAATAAATGTGTGCTCCCGATCCGGAATCGTGGGAAAATGCTCATCAATGTACGGCTTAAACGTCTGTGTCAACCAGTCCATGGTCGCTTTTCCCTCGCCGGGTATTTTCCCAACGCTCAGCTCATTGAAATCATAGGGTGAATATTCCCGCAGCCGCCCGTGGTCGGGGCTGTGGCTGCATTCCACCGCCACTATAATCATCGGCGTCCGGGTCGCGTCCATGTATTCTTTCATCCCCCACGACTTCCCATAGGTGGCATCCTCATCAAAAAAGACATTGTGTCCGTCAAACATGTACAGCACCGGATAGCGCGCCTCCTCGTTCTGCATACACTCATCCGGAAGATATATGTAAGCGCTGCGAATGCCGGAGTCCGCAGACCCCGGCACAGTAATATTCCATTTCTCTATCATAACCGTTCATCCTTTGATTTGATATTATTTCACTTTATGTTTAATACTCCCTGAGTACCAGTTCCGTAATGCCGGGATTATCCCCGCCCGTGATCCGAAGCACTTTCGGGTTCAGTCCATGGCCGATTTCCCGGTATATGGCGTTCTGGATATGATTCCCCCGATGAAAGCCGTGGAT
>JAJQBM010000150.1 GCA_021203285.1 Clostridiales bacterium
GAACGGTAGTTACGGAGGAGGTAAACATGGCAGTTATCACGATTGACGGTGTCCGCCTGACAGTGGAGGACAACGCAAATGTGCTGGAATGTGCCCTGCAAAACGGCATCTACATTCCGCACCTGTGCCACCATCCGGATCTTCCGGAGAATGGCTCCTGCCGCATGTGCATTGTGGAGGTGGACGGTCAGGAGGGCGTCACCCCGTCCTGTACACTGCGGGCAAAGGACGGTATGGTCATCCATACGAAGACAGAGCAGGTAAACAAACTGAGAACGCTGGCACTGGAGCTTCTGCTGGCGGGGCATCCGGAGGATTGCTCCACATGTCCCAAGTACGGCAACTGCGAGATGCAGACCCTGATTCAGTACATAGGCGCAAACAATGCGCGCATGCGCGTCCGCAGCAAGGGCATCAAGATGAACGAGGAGAACCCGCTGCTGACGCACGACATGAACCGCTGTGTGCTTTGCGGCCGCTGTGTCCGTGCCTGCAACAATCTGCGCGGCGTGAGTGTTCTGCAGTATCAGAAAAAGGACATGGAGACCTATGTTGGCACGCTGCATGATAAGCTGCTGAAGGATGCGGACTGCAGGTTCTGTACCGCCTGTGCGGAGGTATGTCCCACCGGCACCATCCGCGACAAGATTCAGCTATTGACGACAAATGTGAAAAAAGAGGATGCGCTGGTTCCGTGCCGGTACGCATGTCCGGCGCACACGGACATCCCGCGCTATATCCGTTTCGTGAAGGAGGGCAACTGCGACGCGGCTGCTGCGGCCGTCCGCGAGAAGGCTCCCTTCCCGCACACGCTCGGCCTGATCTGTACGCAGGCCTGCGCAAAAGAGTGCAAGAGAAATGAGGTCAGCGAGGCCATGTCCATCCGTGAGATCAAGCGGTATGCGGCGGAGCATGACACCGGTTCCTACTGGAAGGGAAAGGGCAAACAGCTTCCGGATACCGGGAAAAAGGTGTGCGTGGTAGGCGGCGGCCCGGCCGGTCTGACGGCGGCATATTATCTGCGCAAGCAGGGGCATGCAGTGACCGTGAAGGAAGAGCTTCCGACGGTCGGCGGCATGATGTTCTACGGCATTCCGTCCTACCGCCTTCCCCGCAACGTGGTCGCGGAAGAGGCAAAGGTCATCTCAGATCAGGGCGTGGTCATGGAGACCGGCGTCCGGATCAACAATCCGGTTGATCTTCTGGGCGAATATGACGCGGTGCTCATGGCGACGGGAAACCACATGGGCGTCCGACTTCCCATTCCGGGAAAGGATCTGGAGGGCGTGCATGTGAACATTGATTTCCTGCGGAAAGCCAGCATGGGGATGGAGACCGGCATCGGCAAGCGGATTATCGTCCTCGGAGGCGGAAACGTGGCGTTTGACTGCGCGAGAACCGCGAAACGGCTCGGCGCGAAGGAGATTCATCTGGCCTGTCTGGAGGCGCGGGAGGCGATGACTGCCGACGACGAGGAGATCGAGCAGGCACAGGAGGAGGGCATTTTTGTCCATCCGGCGCAGACCTTTGAGCGCATCACCGGCGAAGATCATGTGACTGGTGTGGACTTTATGAACGTAAAACGCTTCTATTTCGATGAGAATCACAGGGTAATCACCGAGAAGGAGGAGGGCTCTGAGCATCACATTGACGGCGACACCGTGATTTTTGCCACCGGCCAGTGGTCGGAACTGACGCCGGAATGCGGCCTGCAGTTCGGAAAGGCAAACAGCATCGTTGTGGATCCGAAAACACTGGCGACATCCGTGGAAGGGATTTTTGCGGCGGGCGATGTGACCTACGGAACAAAATCCGTCGTTCAGGCGATCGCGTCCGGCAGGGAGGCTGCGGAACAGATCGACCTTTATCTGGGCGGCGACGGCGACATCAGCGAGGTTCTCGCACCGGAGCAGTTCGCGGATTCGTACATCGGCAAATCCGAGGGCTTCGGCTATCTCACCGCGGCGAAAAAACAGATTCTCCCGGTGGAGGAGCGGCAGGATAATTTCAAACCGTTTGATTTCGGCATCTGCGACAGCGATATCTGCGGAGAGTCAGGCCGCTGCCTGCAGTGTGACCTCCGTCTGCAGATTCATCCTTCCAGATTGTGGACTGAGTTTTCCGATGAACAGAAGGAGGTGGAGGCATAATGAAAGCGTATGAGAATGCGAAAGCAATGGGCGCGGAGCAGATAATCGCAAAGATTGCGGCGGAAGGTTTGCTGGAGTTCGGCGTGGACCGCACCCCGGTGGCAGATAAGTGGAATCTGGTCAACGAGGAGCGCGCATTTCAGACGAATCCCATCCGTGTGGTGGCCGGTCTGAACAACTCCGACTTAAACGGTGCGCTTCTGGCGATTCTAAAGGATGATCCGGACAAGATTCTGACTGGAATGAAAATCGCGGCGCTGGCCGTGGACGCGCAGGAGCTGTATCTTTTCCTCCCGGAGAACGAGACAGAGTATGCGAAGGAGCTGACCAACAAGGCGTCGGAGTACGGCGTGCAGATTTTCAACGGCATTGTCAATGTGCGGGAGAGCCGCGGCGGCGCGTTCCACCACTTCGAGACGCTGGCTGCGCTGACGGATATTTTCGAGGGAAATTATGAGCCCGGAACCTACATGGCGGTCTGCCGGGACGGCGAGCACGGCGCGCTGACGAAGGTTGCCTACGGAACAAAGGTGTCCGATCTGGTCGGTGAGACGGATGCGAAGGCCGTCACGATCGGGACGAAGCTCTATGATGCGGCCACCGCTCTGGACATGGTCATCGAGAGTGACACACAGATCGGAAACGGTGTGATCACGCTTTACGCGCCAACCTGCTGTCTGATTCACGAGGCGGCGCAGCTTCTGGAGGCGGAGCGGCGGCATAGCTGCGGAAAATGCACCTTCTGCCGCGAGGGGCTGGTACAGCTTCACACGATGGAGCGGGAGATCACCATGGGACAGGGGAAGAAAAACTTCCCGGAGATGCTCGCGGAGATCGGCGAGGCCATGACCTTCTCCACGCCCTGCAGCATGGGTCAGACGGCATCGGATTTTGTCATGGGAACGCTAAAATACTTCGAGGATGAGTACACGGATCACATTAAAAAGAAAAAATGTGCAAACAATGTCTGCAGCGCATTTATGACGATGTACATTGACCCCAACGAATGTCAGGGCTGCGAGGCGTGCGCGGATGTCTGTCCAAAGGGCGCCATCGAGGGACAGGCCGGTTATATCCATATGATCGACGAGTTCGAGTGCGATAAGTGCGGGAAGTGCCTGGAGGTCTGCGAGCATGGCGCGATCGTGCAGACGGCGGGTCGTGTGCCGAAGCTGCCGACAAGGCTGACAAAGGCTGGGAAGTTTAAGAAGCGAAGGTAATATTTTTTGGGACGGATGCTCCGGATGTCTCTGATATATTTTCAGGCAACCGGGGCATCCTACACTGACATTATGGATGATCGGTGAAAAATGAGTTTCTTCCGGAGTTTGTATGTAAAAATGCGGATTTCCGGATTGTAAGAAAAAAATATGAATGGAGGAATCAATGAGATGAAGAAAATGGAGACTGACGTAATCGTAGTTGCAGCAGGCCCGGCCGGTCTCGCGGCGGCCATCACGGCGGGGGAGAATGATCTTGAGACGATCGTGTTTGAGAAGTCGAACACGACCGGCGGTGCGGCGAACATGGGTATGGGACCGCTCGGCATCGGCACGAAGCAGCAGAAAAACAGCTTCTGCGATATCACGGTGGGCGACGCCCTGAACCGTCACATGGAGTACACGCATTACCGTGTCGACAATGATCTGGTGCAGACTTATTTCAACAAGTCTGCGGACACGATCGAGTGGTTGGAGGACATGGGCGTGGAGTTCGCGGGATGCTTCCGCTATTTCCGCGAGTCGGAGGCGACATGGCATATCGTCAAGCCGGAGAACGGCGTGATCGGACCACGCGCGGCCGGTCCGATGGTCCGCATCATGACAGAGAAGGCGAAGGAGCTGGGCGCACAGATTTATCTGGAGACCCCGGTGAAGGAGCTGATTATGGAGGACGGCGTCTGCGTGGGCGTGAAGGCCGTTGACAAGGACGGCGAGGAGATCGAGGCGCGGGCCAAGGCGGTCATCGTTGCGACCGGCGGTTTCGGAACCAACGCGAAGATGATCAAGGAGAACTTCGGTTACAACCTCTGGGAAGATTATTTTCCCTTCAACGTACCGGGCACGAACGGCGACGGCCTGAATATGATGTGGAATGCCGGTGCGCAGAAGTTCGGCGCGAACATTGAGATGATCTATCAGCTCAAGGACAACTTAAACTGGTTCCTTCTGGATGCGGTCCTGCGTCAGCCGAACCTGCTGATCAACCAGAACGGCGACCGGTTCATGAACGAGGGAATGATGGGCAACACCACTTACACCGGGAACGCGCTTTCCCTGCAGCCCGGCCATTACGGATACTGCATCATGGATCAGACGATTCTGAAGAATTACAAGAAGAACGGCCCGGATATCTTTGATATCGTGCATCCGGAGGACGCGTTCCTCGCAGTCGACGCGGAGTTTGACCGCGCAGAGGAGGAGGGCTACGACGGATTTATCCGTGCGGATGACATCGAGGAACTGGCGGAGAAGCTCGGCATTGACGAGGAGAAGCTGGAGGATGTGCTGGGCGAGTACAACGATATGTGCGATACGGGCTGCGATACACAGTTCCACAAGCAGCAGGAGTATCTGCATCCCATCACCGGCAAGGACGGCTATCTGGTAGGAAAATATTACATTGCGGCATACGGTACAGTCGGCGGCGTGCGGGTCAACAAGTACTGTGAGGTTCTGGATGCGGAGCAGAATCCGATTCCGGGTCTTTACAGCGCAGGCTCCGACGCAAACACCATTTACGGCGACAGCTACAACTTCACGCTGCCCGGCAACACGATGGGATTTGCCGTCAACTCCGGCCGTATGGCGGGCGAGTCCGTCGCGGATTACATCGATGAGATGGATGATTAAATGGATTTACAGTCTTTGAACATGGTATAGGTGCATGAAAGAGGAGGTGCCCCGGAGCTGCGATTGCGGTTTCGGGGCATTTTCCACTTGCGAAATGTGCGGGAATCGGATATGCTGATGGATGTATGAAGGGAGATTGAATCAATGAAAAAATTACTTTTCGGAGCAGCGTATTACGATGAATATATGCCTTATGACCGTCTGGAGAAGGATGTTCAGATGATGAAAAAGGCCGGGATCAATGTGGTTCGGATCGCGGAGTCGACATGGAGCACCTGTGAGCCCCAGCCCGGCGTGTTTGATTTTTCTCATGTGGAGCGGGTTATGGACGCCATGGAGGCGGCGGATATCTCTGTGATCATCGGTACGCCGACCTACGCGATTCCCACATGGATGGTGAAACGGCATCCGGAGGTGATGGCGATTACGGAAAAGGGAAGGAACGGCTACGGATTCCGGCAACAGATGGATATCACGAATCTGGATTACCGGTTTTACGCGGAGCGTGTGATCCGCGAGTTGATGAAGGTGACGGCGCACCGGAAGTGTGTGATCGGCTACCAGATCGATAATGAGACGAAACACTACGGTACCGCCGGGGAGAATGTGCAGCAGCAATTTCTCGCATACCTCCGTGAAAAGTTCCACGACGACACGGACGCCATGAACCGGGAGTTCGGGCTGGACTACTGGAGCAACCGCCTGAATTCATGGGATGATTATGTGGATGTGCGGTCGGCCTGCAACCAGAGCCTGAAGGCCGAGTTTGAGAAATTTCAGCGGTCACTGGTCACGGAGTTTCTCTGCTGGCAGGCGGATATTGTGAACGAATATCGGCGTGAGGATCAGTTTATCACCCACAACTTTGACGGGGAGTGGCGGGATTACTCCTTCGGGATTCAGCCGGACGCGGATCATTTTCAGGAGGCGCGCGCGGTGACGATGGCTGGGTTTGATATCTACCATCCGTCCCAGGATCTCCTGACCGGGAAGGAGATCGCGTTCGGCGGCGATATTGCCCGCTCCTTAAAGGGCGGTGAGAACTATTTGATTCTGGAGACACAGGCGCAGGGATATATTAGCTGGCTGCCCTATCAGGGTCAGCTACGCCTTCAGGCGTACAGCCATCTTTCCGAGGGAGCCAACAGCGTGATGTACTGGCACTGGCATTCCATCCACAATTCGGTTGAGACCTACTGGCGCGGGATTCTGAGTCAGGATTTTGAGGAAAATGCCACATACCGGGAAGCCTGCCGGATCGGGGAGGAGTTCGCGGCGAAGGGAGATCATCTGGTCAACTTAAAGAAGAAAAACGAAGTGGCCATTCTGGTCAGCAATCCGTCCCTTACCGCGCTGAAATATTTCCCGATTGAGTTTCCTGTGGCAAGGCCGGGGATTCAGTACAACGATGTCTTCCGGTGGATGTTTGACACGCTCTATGATATGAATGTGGAGTGCGACATTCTCTGGCCGGAGTCCGAAAATCTGGAGGATTACCGGGTGATCGTGGCGCCTGCGCTCTATGCGGCGGAGGATGAGCTGCTCCATCGCCTGAACCGGTTTGTCGAGAACGGCGGGCATCTGATCGCCTCCTTTAAGAGCGGGTACTCGAATGAGAACAACAAGGTGCGCTGCGGTGTGCAGCCGGGGATTCTGAATGAGTCCCTCGGTGTGATTTACCATGAATATACCCTGCCTCGCGGGCTGGTCGGCCTTTCGGGAGCGGTGGTCGGTGCGGGGGAGCACAAGGCGGAGAAGTTTATGGAGCTGCTGATTCCCCACGGCGCAGAGGTGCTGGCCTCCTATGACCACTATAGTTGGAAGGAATACGCGGCCATCACCCGGAACCATTACGGAAGGGGGACGGCGACCTATGTCGGAACCATGGCGGATGAGGAGGTGCTCGCCAATGTCTGCCGCATCGTTCTGGAGGAGGCGGGTGTAGACCAGTCTGAGGAAATGGCGGGCGTGGCTGTTCACAAGGGCGTCAACGACTACGGGAAGATGGTTCGGTATTATCTGAACTACTCGCCTGAAGAGCGCAGCGTTTCCTATCGCTACGGCGATGCCGTCGATGTGCTCACCGGCGAGGCGGTTGCCGCGGGGACAGAGATCACGGTCGGCGCGTGGGATCTGCGGATACTGGAGGAGCAGTAGGGATTCGCGGAAGAAAATTATGTGAAAGATGATGAAGATGCGGAGGCGTGGAAACATGCCTCCGTTTTTGTTGGAAACGAGGCTCTTATCGTTCAATAGTTGAAAATGCACAAAAACAGAACGAAAAGGGTACAAATAATGAATGATTTGCAAAAAATACGTGGTCTAAACTCTTGACTTTACCGGGGGGGGTATTATATAATTTTTTCGTATTAATGCTGAAAATCAGAAATTAAAATGAAAGGA
>JAJQBM010000109.1 GCA_021203285.1 Clostridiales bacterium
ATATGTTCTCTCATTGTTTTTCACAACTGTGTAAAATAAGTTTACAGTTATTTCCTTTCCTCGTTGCAAGATTCTGCAAAAAAGTATATACTAATCATAGTATGTAAATCTGTAAAAAGCAAGCACGGATCACAGAGGGGCTTTATGCGACGAAAGATACAGAATATCATCCGCGGTACATTTGAATACGACGTTCCGTCTCTCATCCTGACGGAAGAGAAGCTTGACTTTCCTGTTATCGAAAACGAGACATACACGGGTTCCTTTCATCTGAAAAGCAGTACGGATGAGCCGGTTCGCGGCATCGTGACCTGCGAGCATCCCAATGTCCGCATTCTGACGGAGGAGTTTGACTCTGAACTGGCGGAGATTCGCTTTGAATTTTCCGGTGATCGGATCGCAGAGGGGGAGACCCAGAAGGGCATTTTTGTCGTGACCAGTAGCTGCGGCGAGTATCTTTTCCCGTTTCGGGCCCGGATCAGCCGTCACTATCTTTCCTCCTCCATCGGAAAGATCAAAACCATCAATGATTTTACCAATTTGTGCAATCTGAACTGGGATGAGGCATTGAAAGTCTTTTCCTCCCGTTTTTTTTGCAATATTTTTCATGAAAATGAGGAGTATTACAAGCTCCTCTACCGCGCCGTTACGTATCAGCGCCGCACTTCGCATGAGATGGAGGAGTTCCTCATCGCTGTCGGCAGGAAAAAGCGGTGTGTTTTTTCCGTCAGCCAGCCGAAGCGCACCTATACGGTGCGGGACAAGGCGATTCATGTGTCGGTGGACGTCTCCAAATAGGAATGGGGATACTGTGATATCCGGATTTCCTGCGCGGAGTCCTTTATTCACCTTGAAAGGAACCGCCTTCAGATGTCTGATTTTATCGGAAAACATGCGGAGTTTGATTTTCAGATTGATCCGCTGCAGATGCACTGCGGGAAAAATTATGCGACGATCACGCTGCATGACGGTTTCCGGACGGAGCAGCTTGTCCTCACCTGCATCGCAAAGGGCAGACAGCCGGATCAGATGCGCCTCTCCTTTGTCTCTGAGGACGATATGGAGGAGCACTCCTATATCTGGAAAAAGCGCAGATGCTACTATCTGCTGGAAAAGAGCTTTTTCTCATACTGCATAAAGAAAAAGACGGAGAGTGAGTGGATTCAGGAGTCCGCCCGCATCATTCAGCAGGCGGAACAGGCGGAGATTCAGGGACGCTGGCTGAACCTGTTTCTGGCCTATATTTACTGGAAAGCGGGAGATCCGAACCGGATGGAGGAGCGAATGTTCTCTGTTCCGCGGAATACAAAGACCGCCCGGACGCCGCTCGGCGCCATGTACCTGTACCTGATGGCGCTGAAGGATCCGGATATGAACCGTGAAGAGACATATTCGAAGATCCGCGCGATCTATACAAAGTACCGGAGTCATCCGATCCTGACATGGATTGTTCTGCAGACGGACGAGACGCTGAAGCGTAATCCGCAGCGCAAATACCAGTGGATTCGCCATTATATGACGGACTATCACAGCATAAGCCCCATCCTGTATCTGGAGGCGGCGCAGGTGCTTTTGGCATATCCGGAGATTTTAAACAGTCAGGACGATTTCGATTTCCGTCTGGTCTGCTGGATCTCCAGAAAAAACCTTGTCAACAAGGAGCTCGCGCTCCGCATACAGGGGATGGCGCAGGGCAGGAGAAGCTTCAGCCGGAGCTATTTCAATGTGCTGAGCAAGTGCCATAAAAAGTTCCGCGACGACAGCTTTGTCCGTACCATCTGCGTCTATCTGATCAATACAAGCCGCTACGGCGAGACCTACTTTCCGTGGTTTAAGCGCGGCGTAGAGCAGCACCTGAAGATCGCCGGGCTTTACGAAGCGTTTATGCTGTCGTGGAGCCGTTCCATGGGGGAGCTTCCGCCGGAGGTTGTGCGCTATTTCTCGATGAACAGCTCGCTGCCCTCCCGCAGAAAGGCGATGCTTTTCGCTTACATCATCCGCAATAAAAACCGCCTGCAGCGCGACTGGCCTGCCTATGTGGCGATGGTGAAAGACTTCGCTGTCAGTGAGCTGGCAAAGGGCCATATGAATGACGATCTGGCGGTCATCTATGAGGAACTTCGCCGGATGATGACGGTTCAGGAGTGGGAGAAGGTCCGGAAGAATGCGGAGAACTGTTATAAAGTACATATCGGCGCCAATCCGTTTGTCGCCGTCTATGCTGCGCAGGGAGGGGAGGAGCGGACATTGACGCGGACCCCCCTGACCGGCGGCGACCACGCCTATATTTACCTTTATCACCGCCCCTACGTGATTCTCTACGAAGGAAAAAACGGACAGCTCTACACCTCCGCGGAGGACTGCCGCGTCAGCAAAATGCTGCCCGGAAACAATCTCTATGGCGCGGAGGCCGACGCTGCATCTTCGGATGAGGAGAATCCGGTTCCGGGTGCGACGTTAAGCGACGGTGATCGGTTGGAGAAAATGGCCGGTTCCATCGATGAGATGGCAGACCTTGTGATTGCTGCCCGCGAACGGGATCTTCCGGTTGTGCCGCAGGCACAGCAACTGATGATCCGCATGCTTTTCACCGGATATCTGGGAGAAAACCATGAAAAGATTTTCCAGATTCTCGCAAAGGATCCGGAGTCGGAGGAGCTGATTCTCGCTTATATCAGCGTTCTCTGCCGGAGCTTTATGCTGCACGATTATCCGCTTTCCGGAGCTGTGTATCACTGCCTCGGAGACCGCATCCGGCAGAAACGCCGGTTGAACGACTATTGCACCGCCGCGTTCGTGCGGATGCACCTCTGCTACCGGGAGGCGCAGTATGATGCGCTGGCCGCACAGATGTTTGAATCTTACCTGCTGCGGGGGAATTATTTCCCGTTCTTTTCCGAGCTTTCCACGGAGGACAAGCGCCGGTATCTTCTGGTGGGAATCCGGGTGGTTTCCTGTCAGGACAGGCCGGGAATGAGTTATTTCGTGGAGCTTTCGGACGGGAAACGCGAAGCCTGCCGGGAGGTCCTGCCGGGACTGTATACCTGCCCCCTGCGTGTGATTCCGGGGGAGGTATGCGAATATTCTATCGTGGATCTCGCGGGAAATGTCCGCGTGCGGGAGAGTATCCTGGAGACGGAGGCGGAGGAGTCGCTTTCAAAGACTCGGTATGGCATGCTCGGGCATTTAAATGTGAAACGAACCGATACAAAGGCACAGTTTGCCTACGCTGAACAGAGTGATATGGTGCAGGCGCTGTTTCAACCGATCAAGGAGTAGAATGTGGCGCAAAAAAAGAAACTGTTTACCGGAATTGACCTGAACCATGAGCGAGCGATGATCACCTTTTTCCACGAGGACATGAAGGAGATGGAGACCGTCTCAACCGTCCCGGAGGAAGAGCGCTGTCAGATCCCGACTGCGGTTTTCTGCACCGGACAGGGCAATTATTTTTATGGAGATGAGGCAATCAAGCGGGAAAATCGCCCGGATGGGACCTTTTTTTCACAGTTGTATAGCCGTTCCCTCGATCCGGAAAACGTCGCGTACCGCAATATGCTGGTTCAGTTTCTCCGTCGTCTTTTACAGTTTAAAGGGCAGTATGTGAAAGAGGATACGGAGCTGTGTCTGTCCATCGCGATTCCGGTGATCACAGACGAGTCGGTCGGGCTGTTTTCCTATGTCAGAAAAGAGCTGGATGTGCCGGAACAGAATTTCCGGCTGATGGATTACACAGAAAGCTTTTTTGCCTATGTCTATCATCAGGAGTCTTCTGTCTGTCTTCATGATGTAGCGCTGTTTGATTTTCACGCGGACCGTATTACCGCGTCAATCCTTCACTCAGACGGATACGGCAGCGTAAAACGTGTCACATCCGTGCAGAAGGAGTGGACGGTGCCGGAGTATCTTCTGGCGCATGGGGAAGGGAAGGATGAGTTTTTTGCGAATGTGGTGAGGGAAACCTTCACGAAACGCATTCTGTCGGGCGTTTTTCTGATCGGCGACGGTTTTGACGGCGATTGGATGCGGGAGTCCCTGCGGGTGATCGGACCGAACAAGAGAGTTTTCAAAGGGAAAATTATTTATACAATGGGAGCCTGCTATGCCGGATACCGGAGTTTCGTCACGGATGGATGGAACTATTATTATGACAGCCCGTATAAGCTTCAGGGGGAGCTTTCTCTGAAAATTATGAAGGGGGCGGAGCCCTGCTTCTTGCGGCTGACCCGTCTGGGAGAAAACTGGTTTGCCCCGACGGAGACGTATTATTTTCTCTATGACGGCGATCCGACGCTGGAGACATGGATTCGGGTTCGCCAGAGAATGAGCGCAAGAATTGAACGTTTTACAATGGATTATCTGCCGGACCGCGCACCAAACAGCATCCGGCTGGGCGTGCAGGCGGTGCCGGCCGGGGGAAGCGAGGTCGTACTGCGGGTTTGGGATGACGGTTTCGGGGAGATTTATGAGTCCACCGGAAAGGTGTGGGAGTTTCGGCTTTCACTTTAATGAAAGAGGAATGTGAGCTATGCTTCGTTTGCTTGAAGACAAGAGAACAGAAAATGCGTTTTACAATGAAAATACAGCGGTCCATCTGTATTCCATGGAGGAGCTGTGCTTTTTTATGGAGACGAACATGTATCTCATTGATCCCTCGTGGTTAGGAGAGGAGCTGTTTGGATGGCTGGAGCGGGAGCTCGGCAGGGCGAAGCTTGCGGCGGATCTCAGGATCCTTCTGCGGACAAAGCGGGATGTCTTTGCCTGCGCGGAGTTGATTTTTTCGGAGTCCGGGCTCTATGCAAAGCAGGAGATGGAGCAGATTCGCACTATGCTGGAGCAGATGAGAGGCCGGACGAAGATGGAGCGGCGCAAGATGAGCGGCGATCTGTTTCTGGATGAGGGGCGGTATCGTCAGGCGGCCTATATTTATCTGGAGCTTCTTGAGGAGCCTTACGCCAGACAGATGACGGAGGAGCTTCGCGGAAATATCTGCCACAATCTCGGCGTAGTCTACGCAAGGCTGTTTTTCTTCCCGGAGGCGGCGGAGTGTTTTGCAAAGGCTTACGCGTTCCGGAAGAATCCGGACAGCCGGGATGCGTATCTGTATGCGATGAATTATGTCGAGGATGACGATACGCTGAAGGAGTCCGGCATGGAGCTGAATTTCTCCGTGATGAGGGATGCACTTGCCCACCTGACGGAAACCGCAGAACAGCCGGAATATTATCTGGACCGGAAGTCTGCCTCGGCGGCGGCCGCTGCCTGTGACTGGAAATCCGCGCAGGAATCGCTCATTTCCGGATGGATTTCGGATTATCGCAGAATGATGTAAAAAACTCTTGAATCCCGTTATCCTCTGTGCTATACTGTTTTGGCTTGAGGATTTTTTTATTTTCAGGCAATTTCAAATCAATCACATGTGCGGACTGACCGGTATGGTGCTCCGGTATCGGAGTGGGCCGGCGGGTTGGATGCGCATGGAAGACGCAACCATGGAGGGAAAAAGATGAGCGTTATTTCAATGAAACAGTTACTGGAGGCAGGTGTTCACTTCGGACACCAGGCACGGAGATGGAACCCGAAAATGGCTCCGTACATCTACACGGAGCGGAACGGCATCTACATCATCGATCTGCAGAAGTCTGTCGGCAAGATCGACGAGGCTTACAATGCCGTGGCGGATCTTGTTGCAAACGGAGGCACGATCCTTTTTGTCGGCACCAAGAAGCAGGCGCAGGATTCCATCGCTGCAGAGGCACAGCGCTGTGGCATGTATTATGTAAATGAGAGATGGCTGGGCGGCATGCTGACCAACTTCAAGACGATCCGCAGCCGTGTGGAGCGTCTCAGAGAGATCGAGCGGATGTCCGTGGACGGCACGTTTGATGTTCTTCCGAAAAAGGAAGTGATCGCGCTGAAAAAACAGTGGGAGAAGCTCGAAAAGAATCTGGGCGGTGTCAAGGATATGACCAGACTGCCGGATGCCATTTTCATCGTAGATCCGAAGAAAGAGCGCATCTGCGTGCAGGAGGCTCATGCACTGGGCATTACCCTGATCGGTATCGCTGATACGAACTGCGATCCGGAGGAGCTGGATTATGTGATCCCCGGAAACGACGATGCGATCCGCGCAGTGAAGCTGATTGTTTCCACAATGGCGGACGCTGTGATCGAGGGCAAACAGGGCGAGATCGCGGATGAGACTGAGTATTACGAGGATGAGGCCGAGTACGAGGAGCCTGTAGAGGAGTAAATAAATTCTATTGTTTATTTGGAGGATTGAGATATGGCTATTACAGCAGCAATGGTAAAAGAGTTACGTACAATGAGCGGCGCCGGTATGATGGACTGCAAAAAGGCTCTGACCGAGACCGACGGCGATATGGACAAGGCCGTTGAGGTACTGCGTGAGAAGGGTCTTGCGAAGGCTGTGAAAAAGGCCGGCAGGATCGCGGCGGAGGGGATCGTTGCCCTGAAGGTTACAGAGTGCGGGAAAAAGGCGGTCGCTGTCGAGGTGAATTCCGAGACAGACTTTGTCGCAAAGAACGAGAAGTTCCAGAACTATGTGGCGCAGGTTGCGGAGCAGGCGATGGATACAACTGCCGCAGATATTGATGCATTCCTTGCGGAGCCTTGGAAGTTTGACACATCCAAGACGGTAAATGAGGAGCTTGCCGGACAGATCGTGGTGATCGGTGAGAACTTAAAGATCCGCCGTTTCGAGCAGATTGTCGAGGAGAACGGTTTTGTCGCTTCCTATCTTCATATGGGCGGAAAGATCGGCGTTCTCGTGGATGTTGAGACCGATGTCGTTAATGACGCGGTGAAAGAAATGGCAAAGAACATCGCAATGCAGGTTGCGGCGTTAAAGCCTCAGTACACCAACCGCTCCGAGATCAGCGCTGAGTACATTGCGCACGAGGAGGAGATCCTTCGCGCACAGATCATGAACGACCCGAAGGAGTCCCAGAAGCCGGAGAAGGTGATCGACGGCATGATCAAGGGCCGTATCAACAAGGAACTGAAGGAGATCTGCCTGCTGGATCAGGTCTATGTAAAGGCGGAGGACGGCAAGCAGGTCGTCAGCAAGTACATTGATCAGGTGACAAAGGAGAACGCTGCGAAGATCACGATCAAAGGATTCGTCCGCTTCGAGACCGGCGAGGGTCTGGAGAAGAAGAACGAGGACTTTGCGGCGGAGGTTGCTGCGCAGATAAGTGGAAACTAGGTGAATCGAGCTGTAAGCGAAGATGAACCGTAGTTGAACTTATACACAGTATCAGTGGTAAGTAATCCTGTTTTCATTGTATGTTTCACCCCGGGGGGAATTTGCTCCCGGGGTTTTTAAAAGGATGGATTATAAATATATAAGAAAGGTGGGATATGTGATC
>JAJQBM010000207.1 GCA_021203285.1 Clostridiales bacterium
AAAAATTTGGAAGGGAAACAGAGGTTCAATATTCAATTTCATTCTTCATCGCTGTAATTGAGGGTTTCTCCTTGCAAAACAATTTGTGATGTGCTATGATACGAAAACACGAGGGAAATGCGAAGAAGGAGACTCTTGCCTTCAGAGGCCGACAGGAATACAGCGTCACCGACTGAGAGCGCTGTTTGGCGGAGGGGATAAAGGGAACACTCCGGAGCAGCCGGGTTGAATGCGAGGATGTCGTTTTACAAAGAGGATGACATCTTCAGTAGGTTCGGACGGATCGCGCACGTTACGCGTATGAGTGGGGAACAGAGAGGTTCCCAATGCGGGTGGTACCGCGGAATAGGTTTATTTCGCCCTGAGATGTCGTATGGCATTTCAGGGCCTTTTTATTTTCGCCCCGCAGAATAAAAGAAAAGGAGTACGTTGCAATGAAAGTAATCACAGGAGTTATACCGAAGGAGACGCTGGAGATCGGCGAGCTTTGCGGGCGAGAACCGGATGACAGCCTGATCCGGGTCAACGGAGCGGTGCATGCGATTCGCGACATGGGCGAGGTGGCGTTTATTATCCTCCGAAAGAGGGAAGGGCTGCTGCAGTGCGTCTACGAGGAAAATGTCTCCGAATTTGACCTGAAGGACATCCGTGAGGGCGCGACGGTCGAGTTCGCGGGGCGCGTGAACCGGGAGGAGCGTGCGCCGCACGGCGTTGAAATCCGCATCCGGACGGCGCGGATTTTGTCTGAACCGGCG
Organism: Clostridiales bacterium; assembly: GCA_021203285.1. Lineage (GTDB taxonomy): Bacteria > Bacillota > Clostridia > Lachnospirales > Lachnospiraceae > Eubacterium_I. The sequence continues at coordinate 756 of JAJQBM010000207.1, forward strand.
GAACCCATGCCGCTGCAGATTTCCAGACGGAAGCTGAACACATCGCTGGAGGCAAAGCTGAACAACCGCGCGGTTTCGCTGCGCAATATTCAGGAGCGCGCGAAGTTCCGCATTCAGGAGGGAATCACGCGCGGGTTCCGCGATTTCCTCTACAGTCAGGGCTTCACGGAGATTCACACGCCGAAGCTGGGAGCCAAAAGCGCCGAGGGCGGGGCGAACCTGTTTCGTCTGGAGTATTTTCGCCGCCCGGCGATTCTGCAGCAGAGCCCGCAGTTTTATAAGCAGATGATGGTGGGCGTGTTTGACCGTGTGTTTGAGACCGGACCGGTGTTCCGCGCGGAGAAGCACAATACGAAGCGCCATTTAAATGAATATACTTCGCTGGATTTTGAGATGGGCTATATCGACGGCTTTGAGGAGATCATGGGCATGGAGACGGGATTTCTTCAGTACACGATGGACTTGCTGAATCGGGAATATGCGGCGGAGCTGGAGATTCTCGGCATTCAGACGCCGCGGACGGATGAGATCCCGCAGGTTCGGTTCGACGAGGCCAAGCAGATGGTGGCGGAAAAGTACAACCGTCAGTTCCGCAACCCCTTTGATCTGGAACCGGAGGAGGAGCAACTGATCGGACGGCTTTTTAAAGAGGAGTATGACGCAGATTTTGTATTCGTCACACACTATCCCTCCAAAAAGAGACCCTTTTACGCGATGGACGATCCGGTGGATCCGACATATACCCTGAGCTTTGACCTGCTGTTTCGCGGGCTGGAGGTGACCACCGGCGGACAGAGAATTCATGATTACCGGGAGCTGTTGGATAAAATCGCCGCCAGAGGCATGGAGACAGAGGGAATGGAGCACTATCTGGCTGCCTTTAAGCATGGCATGCCGCCGCACGGCGGGCTGGGCATCGGACTGGAGCGCCTGACCATGCACCTGATCGGAGAGGAAAATGTGCGGGAGGCGACGCTCTTCCCGAGGGATTTGAGCAGGTTAGAGCCGTAAAGTGCCAGAAGTTGCTTCGACGGACATACTCGGTGATACAGATATGTTTTACGGCAACCGGGGCAACGCTTCGACAAACTAATCGCTAACTGCGACTAAGACGCTCAGGAAAGCCTTCGCGCCTAAGTCTTCGTAAGCGCTGGATTTCGTCTCAGCTAAAAACGCCCCTACAAAAGTTGCCCTAAAACATATCTGTATCACCGAGTATATCCTGTGCAAACGCAATGGCAAGCTTTAAAAAATCAGATAATACATGGAATATTCGGAGTAAATATCAGGGAAAATCGGAAAGGAGAAAAAAAGTGAAACATCTGGGAACACAGATATTGGCAACTGAGCACCTCACTCTGCGGCGGTTTGAGCCGGAGGACGCGGAGCATTGCTTTTACAACTGGCTGAGCGATCCGGAAGTGGCAAAATACCTGACATGGGCGCCGTACCAGACCGTGGAGCAGGTACAGGAGCGGATGGCGATCTGGGAAAATAATTATAGAAAAGAGGATAATTACAATTGGGCGATCGAGATGAACGAATCGGAGCAGCCGATCGGGAGCATCTCGGTTGTCGGCATCAATGAAGATACGGAGAGCATGGAAGTCGGCTACTGCATCGGCAGGAAGTTCTGGCACCGGGGGATTATGACGGAGGCGTTGACGGAGGTAGTACGGTTCCTCATGGATGAGGTCGGTGCAGGCCGTGTCTGGGCGGGCTGCGATTCGCGCAATTTGTACTCGGCAAAGACGATGGCGGCGGCCGACATGGAGTATGAGGGCACGCTGCGGCGCGCCGGACGGAACAATCAGGGAATCTGCGATGAAGTGATCTGCGCAAAAATCCGCAGCGAGGCGATTGCTGAGCAGGCGGAGGAAGAAGCGGCGGAGACCGCGGGCGCGACGGTGACGAAAGTCATGGGTGAGGACGGCAAGCTCCGCAACGTGATCTCTGACGAGACCATGGAGTATGTGGGCATTCTCGCAAAGCTGGAGCTCTCACCCGAGGAGGCGGAAGCGGCGAAAAAGGATATGGCGGATATGCTGGACTATATCGACAAGCTGAACGAGCTCGACACGACGGGCATCGAGCCCATGTCCCATGTATTTCCGGTTCACAATGTATTCCGGGAGGATGTTGTAACGAACGGCGACGGCAGCGAGGCGACGCTCGCGAACGCACCGGTGAAAAAAGACGGCGGCTTTAAGGTGCCGAAGACCATCGGCGACTGACAGGAGGTGCGGGCATGAAAAAAATGAATGAAAAAATCAATTTGATGAGCCTGACCGCTGTGGAGCTCGGCAAAAAAATAAAGGCGTGCGAGGTGACCGCGGCGGAGGCAGCGAAAGCGGCTTTGGCAGCGATACGTGAAAAGGAGAAGACGATCAACGGTTTCGTCACGGTGCTGGACGAGGCGGCGATTCTGGCGCGGGCCGACGAAGTTCAGGCAAAAATCGATGCGGGCGAGCTGACCGGGCCTCTGGCGGGCGTGCCGGTGGCGATCAAGGATAATATGTGTACGAAAGGGATTCTGACGACCTGCTCGTCCAAAATCCTGCACAACTTTATCCCGTCCTACACGGCGACCGCCGTGGAAAATCTGGAAAAGGCCGGAGCGGTCATCATCGGAAAGACGAACATGGATGAGTTCGCCATGGGAAGCACCACCGAGACTTCCGTATTCGGGGAGACGAAAAATCCGTGGAATCGGGAGCATGTGCCCGGCGGGTCCTCCGGCGGTTCCTGCGCGGCGGTGGCAGCGGAGGAGGTGCCATATGCTTTGGGATCCGACACCGGCGGTTCCATCCGCCAGCCCAGCGCGTTCTGCGGCGTGACCGGGATCAAGCCTACCTACGGCACCGTGTCCCGCTACGGGCTGATCGCCTACGGTTCCTCTCTGGATCAGATCGGTCCGATCGCAAAGGATGTCACGGACTGCGCGGCCATTCTGGAGGCCATCGCTTCCCACGATACGAAGGATTCCACATCGGTCGCGCGGGATGACCTGAATTTTACGGAGGCACTGACGGACGATGTCAGAGGCTTAAAGATCGGAATTCCCCGGGACTATTTCGGGGAAGGTCTGGATGAGGAAGTGAAGACGGCAGTGCTGGCGGCGGCGAAGGCGCTGGCGGCGAAGGACGCGGTCGTGGAGGAGTTTGACCTCGGTCTGGTGGAGTATGCGATTCCCGCCTACTATGTCATTGCCTGCGCGGAGGCCAGCTCCAACCTGTCCCGTTTTGACGGCGTGAAATACGGCTACCGTACTGCAGAGTACGATGGCCTGCACAATATGTATAAAAAATCCCGCTCCGAGGGCTTCGGGCCGGAAGTGAAGCGCCGGATTATGCTGGGGTCCTTTGTCTTAAGCTCCGGCTATTATGACGCGTATTACCTGAAAGCGCTCCGGGTGAAATCGCTGATCAAAAAGGCATTTGACGAGGCTTTTGCAAAATATGATGTGATTCTCGGACCGGCGGCGCCCACCACGGCGCCGAAGCTGGGAGAGTCCTTAAACGATCCGATTCGCATGTACCTCGGCGACATTTATACGATATCGGTCAACCTTGCGGGGCTGCCGGGGATTTCCCTTCCCTGCGGGACGGACAGAAATGGACTTCCGATCGGGATGCAGCTTCTGGGAGACTGCTTCCGGGAGAAAACCATCATCCGGGCGGCTTACAGCTTTGAACAGACCAGAACGTATCAGCATGTTCCGGCAGCAGCACTGTCAGACGGGACGGCGCAGTGAGAAAGGGGACGAGGATATGAGTAAAAATTATGAGACCGTCATCGGTTTGGAAGTCCATGTAGAGCTTGCCACGAAGACCAAAATTTTCTGTTCCTGTTCCACCGCCTTCGGCGGAGCGCCGAACACCCACACCTGTCCGGTCTGCACCGGCATGCCGGGCTCGCTGCCGGTGCTGAATAAACAGGTGGTGGAGTACGCCATGGCCGTGGGGCTGGCGACCAACTGTACGATCACGCAGCACAATAAATTTGACCGGAAGAATTATTTTTATCCGGATAATCCGCAGAACTACCAGATTTCCCAGCTTTACCTTCCTATCTGCAGGGACGGACATGTGGAGATCGAGACGGCTGCCGGGAAGAAGGATATCCGCATCCATGAGATTCACATGGAGGAGGATGCCGGAAAGCTGGTCCATAATGAGTGGGAAGACGTCTCCATTGTGGATTTCAACCGTTCCGGCGTGCCGCTGATTGAGATTGTATCCGAGCCGGATATGCGCTCTGCGGATGAGGTGATTGCGTATCTGGAGACGCTGCGGCAGACCATCCAGTATCTGGGCGCGTCGGACTGTAAGCTGAATGAGGGTTCCATGCGTGCCGATGTCAACCTCTCGGTCCGTGAGGTTGGGTCGAAGAAATTCGGCACCCGTACCGAGATGAAAAACCTGAACTCCTTCAAAGCCATCGCTCACGCGATCGAGGGCGAGCGGGAGCGGCAGATCGAGCTGCTCGAGATGGGGCGCAAGGTCATTCAGGAGACCCGTCGGTGGGATGATAACAAGGAATCCTCCCACGCGATGCGGTCAAAGGAAGACGCGCAGGATTATCGCTATTTCCCCGACCCGGATCTGGTGCCGGTGGAGATTTCCGATGAGTGGATTGCGCGCGTCCGCGCCGTTCAGCCGGAGCTGCGCCCGGCAAAGCTGGAGCGCTATAAGAAAGAGTACGAAATTCCGGATTACGACGCGCGGATTATCACGGAGAGCAAGCGGATGGCGGATCTGTTTGAGGCGACGACTGCTCTCTGTAAAAAGCCGAAGAAGGTTTCCAACTGGCTCATGGGCGAGACCATGCGGCTGTTAAAGGAAACGGCACAGGATGCGGATGACCTTTCCTTTGCGCCGAAGCATCTGGCGGCACTGATCGATCTTGCGGACGCCGGAACCATCAACGGTACGGTTGCAAAAGAGGTTTTTGAAGAAATTTTCCGGAACGATGTCGATCCGGAGCAGTATGTAAAAAAGCACGGCCTTGCCACCGCCAACGACGAGAGTGCGCTGCGCTCCGCGGTGGAACAAGTGCTGGCTGAGAATCCGAAGTCCGTGGAGGATTACAAGGGCGGCAAGAAAAAGGCGATGGGATTCCTCGTCGGGCAGACGATGAAAGCCATGAAGGGCAAGGCGGATCCGGCGATGGTGAACCGGCTCATGAAGGAGCTACTGGAGCAATAGGCGGCCGGTGTCTGCCGGAGTATTGCAGGGTACAGGAGGAACATTGTTTATGAATTGCAAAAAAGAGAATATGCTGCTCTATGCCGTGACAGACCGCTCATGGCTGGGAGATCAAACCCTGTATGATCAGGTAGAACAGGCACTCCGGGGAGGAGTCACCCTCCTCCAGCTTCGGGAAAAAACGTTGGGGGCGGAGGGTTTTCTGCGGGAGGCCCGGCAGATCAGGGAGCTCTGTGACCGATATGGGGTTCCGCTGATCATCAACGATAATGCGGAGATTGCGAAACAGGTCGGCGCTGCGGGCGTTCATCTGGGACAGAGCGACATGGATGCGCGGGAGGCGCGCGCACTGCTCGGCCCGGACTGCATCATCGGTGTCTCGGCTCGGACCGTGGAGCAGGCGATGCTTGCGCAGGAGCACGGCGCGGATTATCTGGGCGTCGGCGCGGTGTTTTCTACCGGGACGAAGCAGGACTCGAAACATATCCGAATGGAGACGCTGCGGGAGATCTGCGATGCGGTATCGATCCCCGTGGTTGCGATCGGAGGGATCACGGCCGATAATCTGTGTCAGCTAGAGGGAAGCGGCATCGACGGGATCGCGGTGGTCAGCGCCATCTTTGCGCAGAGGGATATCGAGGCGGCGGCGAGGGAGCTGAAGCGGCGGATGAGGACGCTTCGGAATCGAAAAACGGCATTGACGATCGCGGGCAGCGACTGCAGCGGCGGCGCCGGTATTCAGGCGGATATCAAGACGATGATGGCGAACGGTGTGTATGCTATGAGTGCGGTCACGGCGCTGACGGCACAGAATACGACGGGCGTGGCGGCCATCATGGAATCCTCGCCGGATTTTCTGAGGCAGCAGATGGACTGCGTTTTTACAGATATCTATCCCGACGCGGTGAAGATCGGGATGGTTTCCTCGGCGGGGCTGATTCGGGTGATCGCAGAGAGATTGGCATACTATGAGGCAAAAAAGATCGTGCTGGATCCGGTGATGGTAGCGACGAGCGGATCGAGCCTGCTGGATGAGGAGGCGGTGGATGTTCTGACCCATGCCCTACTTCCGATGGCAGCCGTGGTGACGCCGAACATTCCGGAGGCGGAGATTTTGTCGGGGATATCTATCGCATCCGCGGAGGATATGGTCTCGGCTGCGGAGAAGATCAGCCGGACATGGCATTGCGCAGTTCTTCTGAAAGGCGGGCATTCTTTAAACGATGCCAACGATTTGCTGTACCGGGACGGACATTTTACATGGTTTCAGGGACAGCGCATCGATAACCCCAACACCCACGGGACCGGCTGCACGCTCTCCAGTGCGATTGCCGCAAATCTGGCAAAAGGCTGTGATCTGGAGAAGTCCATCCGGCGGGCGAAGGAGTATCTCTCCCGCGCGCTGGGC
>JAJQBM010000053.1 GCA_021203285.1 Clostridiales bacterium
AAATTTGTTTTTGTATGGGGACGGGCGTTGAAGTTGTTTTCTGGCACATCCATGTTATATTAAGTTTGCTGTTTCGAAATCACTCGTTTAATATGATAGAGAGAAGGCGCACTATGATTTACTTTATCGGCGCCGGCAGCGGCGCCCCCGACCTGATCACCGTCCGGGGTCAGCGCCTCATTCGCGAGGCGGATGTGATCATCTACGCCGGTTCCCTTGTCAATCCGGCGCTCTTGGATGAGCGGAAGCCGGACTGTGCGGTTTACAACAGTGCGCGGATGACACTGGAGGAGGTTCTCGCGGTGATGCGGGAGGCGGAGCAGAATGGTTGGATGACCGTTCGCCTTCACACCGGCGACCCTTGTATTTACGGGGCTGTCCGGGAGCAGATGGACGCGTTGGATGCACTGGGGCTCACCTATGAGAGCTGCCCGGGCGTCAGTTCGTTTTGCGGCGCGGCGGCGGCGCTGAATCTGGAGTATACGCTTCCCGATGTGTCCCAGAGCGTGATTATTACCCGCATGGCCGGGCGGACGCCGGTGCCGGAGCGCGAGAGCATCGCTTCTTTCGCGGCGCACGGGGCGACGATGGTGATTTTTCTGAGCGCGGGATTGTTGGAAGAGCTTGAAAAAGAGTTGGTTGCCGGCGGCTATACGGAGGCGACTCCGGCGGCGATTGTCTACAAAGCCACATGGCCGGAGGAGGAGTCTTACCTCTGCACAGTCGGGACACTGGCGCAGACAGCGGCGGCGCATGGCATCACGAAAACGGCGCTGATCATTGTCGGCGAAGCGGTGGCGCACAGCGGGTACCGGAGGTCTGACCTTTACAATCCGTCCTTTGAAACGGAGTTCCGAAGGGCAGATCGGTGAGAAAATGAGAAAAAAAGAGATTGCGGTAATTTTTTTCACAGAGCAGGGGGCGCGCCGGGCCGGACGTGTTCGGGACGCGCGGGCGGAATATGACGGAAAAATGCCGTGCCGCTCAGCGGCGGAGGGGCAGGCCGATTCGGCGCGCGGTGTGCTATACAGCAAGATCGGTGCGCAGAACCGTCAGAGTGTGGATGCGGTTGCGGTGCGGGAGTCTCTGCATGACTGGTGCGCGAAGGTGTTTCCGACCGCGGATGCGATTCTTTTCATCGGAGCGGCGGGCATTGCGGTGCGCACGATCGCCCCGTTTCTTGTCTCCAAGACGACGGATCCTGCGGTGCTGGCGGCAGATGAGCGGGGGAACCATGTGATTTCCCTCCTGTCCGGACATCTTGGCGGGGGAAATGAGCTGACGCTTTTTTTGGCAGACAGGCTGGGAGCGGACCCTGTGATCACTACGGCCTCGGATGTCGGCGGGAAGCTTGCGGTCGATGTCTGGGCGCAGAAAAACAACCTGTACATCACGGATATGCAGGCGGCAAAGCGTGTCGCCGCGCGCATCGTGGGCGGGGAACCGGTCGCCTTTTATTGCGAAGACGATGGGAAGGTGCGCGGAACGCTTCCTGCGGAGTTTTTTCGGCTGACTCCGGCGGATCCGTCGCGGCTGAGCCGAACAGAGCCGGAGGAGGGTAAATCGTCGGAGGGTAAGGATTCGACGCATCCGAAAGAAATGTGTCTCTCGGCGGCGGTGATTGTTTCCGTTTTTAATGACGCTGTAATTCATGATATCTCCGAGGAAGCAAAATCCTTGTTCCTTCCGACGGAGGAAAGCGGGAAGAATATTCCCACGCTTCATCTGGTTCCGCGTGCGGTTGTCATGGGCGTCGGCTGCAAAAGAGGGAAGTCTTTTGAGGAGATCCGTGATTTTGTTTACGGTGTATTGCGGGAAAATCATATTTCTCCGCACAGCATCTGCGCAGTTGCATCGATTGACCGGAAAGCGGATGAACCGGGGCTTGCGTCTCTCACAAAAGAACTGAAGGTACCGTTCGAGACCTTTTCCGCGGAGACACTTCGGGCGGTTCCGGGGGAGTACAGCGCGTCGGATTTTGTCGCCGGAGTGACCGGTGCGGACAATGTCTGTGAGCGCGCAGCCATGGCAGCGCTGACAGAGGAGGAACAGCAGTCGGCGCGGTTTCTGTGCAGGAAGACGGCCGGAAACGGAGTGACGGCGGCGCTTCTGGAGCGGCCGTGGGAGGTATCCTTTGAATAAACTTTTTGTGGTGGGCATCGGCCCGGGAGCATATGACCAGATGACGGTGCGGGCGGTGAATATCCTGCAAAGCTGCGAGGTGATCGTCGGATATACGGGGTATGTTGATCTGGGCCGGGAGCATTTCCCGGGGAAACGGTTTCTGACGACGCCGATGACGCGGGAGATCGAGCGGTGCCGGATGGCCTTCGAGGCAGCGGCCGCCGGACAGATCACAGCGATGATCTGCAGCGGGGACGCCGGTGTCTACGGAATGAGCGGCCTGATGCTGGAGATCGGGGGAGAATTCCCCGGTGTGGAGGTTGAGGTTGTTCCCGGTGTGACGGCTGCTACCGGCGGAGCTGCGGTGCTGGGCGCGCCGCTGATGCATGATTATGCCGTGGTCAGCCTGAGTGATCTCATGACGCCGTGGAAGACGATCGAAGCGCGGTTGCTCGCCGCGGCGGAGGCGGATTTTGTGATCTACCTTTATAATCCTTCCAGCAGGAAGCGGCGCGGTTATCTGCAGAGGGCCTGCGACCTGATTCTCCGGTACCGGAGCGGCGACACCGTCTGCGGCACGGTGTCCCATATCGGGCGGGAGGGAGAAACGGCGGCGCTTTTCCCCCTGCGTGAACTGCGGGACGCACAGACCGATATGTTTACCACGGTTTTTATAGGAAATTCTCAGACAAAAGTGATCGGCGGCCGGATGGTGACGCCGCGGGGATACGTGTTATCCGGAGAAGAAAAATGACTGATACAAAGAAGCGGACAACAGATGCCGGGAAAAGGGAGCGGATGGGAAGACGGTTTCTCCTCTTTGCCGGTACAACAGAAGGGCGGGAGCTGGCGGAGTTTCTGGATGAGCGGGGGATCCCCGCCCTTGTCTGCGTGGCGACGGAGTACGGGGAGGAACTGCTGCGGCAGACTGCCGGTATCGAGGTGCGTGTCGGCCGGATGGAGGCTGCAGGGATGGCGGCGCTGATTCGAGGGGAGCAGCCGTTGGCGGTCCTCGACGCGACGCATCCTTACGCCGATGAGACGACCCGGAACATTCGCCTTGCTGCCAAGGAAAATCGGACGGCGTACTACCGGCTTTTGCGCGGGGAGGCAAAGACAGAGCCGGGCGGCGGAACGGTCGTGTTTGAGGACGCTGCGTCTGCCGCCCGATGGCTGGACGGGCAGCAGGGGAATATCCTTCTCACGACAGGGATAAAGGAGCTGCCGGTTTTCGCGGAGACGATCGCGGACCGGGGGCGGCTTTATATCCGGACACTTTTGCAGGAAGAAATTTTTGAAAAAAAAACCCGATACGGTCTTTCCGGAAAACAGGTGATCTGTATGCAGGGACCGTTTTCGCGGGAGATGAACGAGGCGACGATCCGGATGACCGGCGCGAAATATCTCGTCACGAAGGAGTCCGGCGGGGCGGGCGGCTTCGCGGAGAAGGTGGAAGCGGCAAAAAACTGCGGCGCAGTCTGCGCCGTGATCCGGCGTCCGCTGCAGGAGGCGGGATACTCTGCGGAGGAGATTCGGGGGATTGTTGAGGAGAAGTGGCAGGAATATACGGAGCTGTGCTTTGATGCAAAGGAAACGCGCTGTGTCACCCTTCTCGGCATCGGTATGGGCAGCCGGGAAAACATGACGCTGGAGGCGGTCGCGGCCTGTGAGGAGGCGGACTGCATCATCGGCGCCGCGCGGATGCTGGATGCGCTGCGGGACTTCCATAAGCCGAACGCTGTATTGTACCGGCCGGATGAGATCGCGGCTTATATCGGAGAATATTCGGAATATGGAAAAATTGTCGTCGCTTTTTCCGGCGATGTCGGCTTTTACAGCGGGGCAAAGCGCCTGCCGGAATATCTCGGGGATGAAATGCAGGTTCGCCTGATCCCCGGCATTTCCACAGCGGCGTATTTTGCCGCCCGCCTTCGGATGCCGTGGGAGGATATGGTGCTTGCCAGCAGCCACGGGAGAGAGCCGGATTTGATTGGGATGGTCCGGCAGAACGAAAAGGTTTTCACGCTCGCCTCCGATGCAGAGAGCATTCGGAAAATTGCCGGAAAGCTTTTATCTTACGGCTTTGACACGGTGAAAATGTACGTGGGCGGCGATTTGAGCTACCCTTCCGAGCATATTTATGAGGGGACTGCCGCGGATTTTGCGGAGTTCCGGGGCGAGGGAATTTTTGCAGCGGTGATTGTCAATCCGCGGGCGCACGATGAGGCAGTCACCTGCGGCATTCCGGACGATGCGTTCCTGCGCGGAAACGTTCCGATGACGAAGGGGGAGGTGCGGGCCGTTGCGCTTGCAAAGCTTCGCCTGACGCGGGACGCTGTTGTCTATGATGTCGGTGCGGGGACGGGATCCGTCGCCGTGGAGTGCGCCCGCATGGCGGATCGCGGCAAGGTTTACGCGGTCGAGCAGAAAGAGGAGGCGTGCGGACTGATTACGGCGAATCAGAAAAAATTCGCGGTCGATAATATTGAGATTGTTCCGGGACAGGCGCCGGAAGCGCTGCGTGATCTGTCCGCGCCGACCCATGTGTTTATCGGCGGGAGCGGCGGCAGCCTGAAAGAAACTCTTGCCGTGATTTCGGAGAAAAATCCGTCAGTCCGGATTGTGCTCAACTGCATCACTTTGGAAACTCTGACGGAGATCCTCGCGGCGGCGCGGGACCTGCCGCTGGAGGTTGAGGATATCGCGAGCGTCACTGTCGCGAAGGCCAGACCGGCCGGCCGCTATCATATGATGGAGGGGCAGAACCCGGTCTATGTGATTACGATGACGGGAAAAGGAGGAATTCCATGCGATACCCGCGCTTCATGATCGCCGCTCCCGCGAGCGGCAGCGGAAAAACCCTGATTACCTGTGGGATTCTGCAGGCGCTTGTCAATCGAAAATGGAAGCCGGCCTCCTTTAAATGCGGGCCGGATTACATTGATCCTCTGTTTCACACGAAGGTCATCGGGACGCCCTCGCGGAATCTGGACACCTTTTTTACACCGGCTCAGACCGTCCGCTACCTCTTCGGCCGACAGGCGGCGCAGGCGGATGTCTCCGTCATAGAGGGAGTCATGGGATTTTACGACGGCGTGGGAGGCGTCACGGCACGGGCTTCCTCATGGGAGCTTGCGGATGTGACGGATACGCCGGTGATTCTCGTGGTCAATGCAAAGGGAATGAGTCTGTCCGCGCTTCCGCTGATTCAGGGATTCCTGGAATTTTGTCCGCAGGGAGAGTGGACGGCGGGAACAGAACACAGCAGCCACATCCGGGGTGTGATTTTAAATCAGATTTCTCCGGCGGTTTATCCGGGGTTAAAGGAGAGCATCGAGGCTGCGCTGTCGGTTCGGGTGTTCGGCTATGTGCCGCGGGTGGAGGATTGTGTGATTGAGAGCCGCCATCTGGGGCTGGTGACGCCGGATGAGATCGCGGGGCTTCGGGATAAGCTGAATAAACTGGCGGAGGTGCTGGAAAAAACACTGGATCTCGATGCGATTCTGCAGATGGCCGGTGAGGCTCCTGATTTGGACTGTACTATGCCGGATGATATCTATTGTAAACGGTCAGAAGCTGTTGCAGAAAACCATTATGGCTTGTCAGAGACATCGGCACAGCAGGCGAAGCTTCGGATCGCCGTCGCTCGTGACGAAGCGTTCTGTTTTTATTATGAAGATAATCTGGAACTTTTGCGGACGTTTGGCGCGGAACTCATTTTTTTCTCTCCGCTGCATGACAAGGAGCTGCCTTCGAATATTCAGGGGTTGCTTCTCGGCGGCGGCTATCCGGAATTGTACGCCGGGCAGTTGAGCGCGAATGCTTCTATGCTGGCATCCATACGCCGCGCGGTCCGTGCCGGGCTGCCGTATCTGGCGGAGTGCGGCGGGTTTCTGTATCTGCATGATACCATGGAGGACATGCAGGGGAAAATCTGGCCCATGGTAGGAATTATCCATGGACATGTGCGCCGGACGGATCGCCTGACCCGCTTCGGGTATGTCGCGCTCACCGCAAACCGTCCGCAGATTTTCGGGGAGACCGGGTGCAGCATCCGTGCTCACGAGTTTCATTATTTTGACAGCTCGGAAAACGGGGATGCGTTTCACGCCCGAAAACCCGGCAGCGGCCGAAGCTGGGACTGTATGGTTGCTGGGGACTGTTTCGCGGCGGGATTTCCTCATTTATATTATTATTCTAATCCGGAGTTCGCTGTGCGGTTTTTGCGTCAGTGTCGGCTCACAGCTTCGCAAACTCTGGTGTCCTCCGGTGAAAAACAGTAAAATACCGAAATCCGCAGCTTTTTAGCAGATCGGGAATCCGCTCAAAACCGAAGGCAATCTGTTCCGGTCGGTGTGCGTCCGAGCCGAGGGTGATGATCTCCCCGCCCAGTTCGTGATAGCGGCGGATGATCTCCTCCGTGGGATTGGGATGTCCCAGTCCATAGCGTAAGCCGGCCGTGTTGACCTCGATCCCCTTCCCGCGGCGGATCAGAAGCCGCAGGATCTCATCGATCACGTCCTGATAGCGTGCATAGCTGTAGAATTTATTGCGGTTCGGACCGTAGCGGACCACATAGTCAATGTGCCCGTACACATCAAACTCATCGAAAGCCCGGATGTTTTCCGGAATGGATTCAAAATATTCCAGATAGGCTTCCTCCTCGGTCCGCCCCTCGTAGTAGGCGGGATAGTAAGGGTCCGCGCCGTGTACGACATGGGAGGAGCCGATGACAAAGTCAAAGTCGTGTGCGTTCACCAGATCGCGGTGGATTTCGGCCAGGTGCGCCTGAAGCCCCAGCTCGATGCCGGTGTACACGGGAAACCGGCCGCGGTATTTTTCCCGCAGATTTGCAATCTCCGAAAGATACGCGTCGGGATCCAGCAGAAACAGATCCGGGTCATCCGGATAGTCCAGATCCAGATGGTCTGTGATGCAGATGCCGTTTAATCCCAGTTCCATTGCCTTTTTTATCATCGCCTCCGGAGCAGCGTCGCTGTCGCCGGAGAAGGATGTGTGCATATGAGTGTCCCACATCATAAGATGTCCTCCCCAAAAGTTAAACCGGCCGCATACCGTGTCTTTTTGCGCCCGCCGGTTATCAGAATAGCATAAAATGCAGAAAACGGAAAGGGATTCTGGTTATTTTATGGGCATTTCCTCTAAAAACAGGAAGAAAAATAAGGAGATAGATAA
>JAJQBM010000036.1 GCA_021203285.1 Clostridiales bacterium
GGAGATTGGTCACATTGTTGATAAACGTCAACTCGATTTCTTTCTTATAGATATCGCAGAGATAGTTTTTGCTGATATTGATATTGTCCGCCACTTCCTGGAGCGATATATTCTCACTGAAATGCTCGTTGATATATTCCAGCGCAGCCTGCACCATTCTGGACAGGGCAGCATCTTTCTGCCCGGAAACCAGCTGATTCAACTCCAGCGCCAGCCTCCGGATCAGCGCCTTCTGCTCTTCCATAGAGGAATATTCCCGCTGCAGATACTTCAGATCCAGCATCTGTGCGGAGACGATCTCGCCCCTGGCATCGTACTTATTCTGCATCTGAAAAACACGCAGCAAAATCAGGAAAGAGATGCTGGATACATAATCCCTAAGCAGCACCGGAAGGTTCTGTCTGGGAAACACATAAATCCGATTGACGGACGTCTCAATCCCATCCGGGTCATTCACGGAAATCGCCTGAAACAGATTTTCAATCTCCACATAGGGAATGGTCAGGTTCAGTTCCTGTCGTTTTACCGGGTTTGCCTCAGAACTCTCGTCGATATTGGCTTCTTTCATAAACATCCTGCGCGCACAGTCGTTCCTCGCCTGAAACAGTTCTCCCTGCCCGTGATGAATATAGCTGAACCCGAGAGGAAAATCAATCCCCTCCGCGCGTCTCGTCTCCGCCAGTGCGGAAATCGTATCGCAGACTTCCTCATATCTCTCATCATCCAGTCTGTAGAGCACAAAATAAAGACTCTCATCGGAAAAGAAATCCAGAACCTCTCCGTAATCGGCGAGCAGCATCTCCACTTCCTGCGTCAGGCGCGCAATCTCCGACATAAAGTCTCCCGCAATCGAAAGTCGGTCGGTATCCATTTTGATCAGGAGAAAGACATCATCCCGAAAATCAATCTGCCCCTGATCGCATAGAACTTCATACAGCTCCTCATCGCGGTCATCTGACTCTGTCAGTTCCAGATAGTAACGGTTTTTCAGTTCGACACAGTTATCCTTGAGCAGCTTTTGCAGCACCTGATAAGACTTTTCCCTGGACTGCTTTTCCTCAATCCTGCTGTACATGTGGCGCAGCATCGCGATAAAATCATCCTTTTTGATCGGCTTTAACAGGTAATCGCTGACACCCAGCCTTACCGCCGCCTGCGCATAGGAAAAATCATCGTAACCGCTTAAAATCACAACCTCCACACCGGGATTTCTTTTTTTTGCCTCATCGGCAAACTCCAGCCCGTCCATCGCAGGCATCTTGACATCCGTGATCACCAGATCCGGTTTTAATTCTTCCAGCTGTTCCAGCGCTTTCAGGGGGTTGGAAAACGCCCCCACGACCTCAAAGCCGTAAGAAGGCAGGTCATACACCCGCTGAATTCCTTTTAACGCAAATTCCTCATCGTCCAGAAGCAACAAACGATACATCTCTCACCGTCTTTCCTTTTTCACTTCATATATTTCCCTTTGGCGTTCTGCAGGCTGATGATAAACCACACCATAAAAACGACAAAGACTGTGACCCCTGCGGCCTCCGCAAAATCATTTTTTATGTAAAATGACTCTACCAGACCGTAGATTCCATAGAGCATGCATACCAGGCCGAAGAGAAACGTCTTCGGGCGCATCAGCTCGCAGAACTCCTGCGGTTTATGGATGCGATGCAAATCCTGCTGCGGCACGAGCCAGGACGGCGGCGTACCGGTTTTTTTCATCTGCTGCGCCGTATACACAGAATATGCGCCATAGATCAGTATAATAAAATCAAAGATCGTCATGATGCCCAGGTCGTCCAGGCTGAATTCTGTCAATAAAAAAATCATTCATTTACTCCTGTTTTCTAATCCGGATATATCGGAATAAAAATCAAATCTCACCGGCTAACGCAATAAAACATTGATATGCGTCCAATATATTTATCTGCCGTATACTTTATTTTCCGATACACAGGAAACGCTTCACAACCGCTTCCATCTCATCCGTGTCGCAGACCGTGTCATGAAGCACGGCGGCATTGCGGATCTCCTCGATCGCCCGGGGCACTTTTACGTTGGCCAGGCGGGAAAGCTCATCCACCAGTTCAAAATCGCCCATGGCGTCATGGCTCTCATCGATGGCGTTCATCACGCTGCGGGTAAACTTAAACGGGCTCGCTGTGGAGGCAATCACGGTCTTTTTCTCATCTCCCGTCTCCGCGGCATATTTCTGATACACGGCAGAAGCGACAGCCGTGTGCGTGTCAATGACATAGCCGGTGTCCTCATACAGTTTTCGGATCGCCGCCGCAGTCTCTGATTCATCCGCGAAGTTTCCGTAAAACGTGTTCAGCTGGTCCCGCATCTCCGGCGTAATCTCATACTTTCCTTTGGAGGACAGCTGACGCATCAATTCTGCGTTCTTCCCTGCATCCTCCCCCGCAATCCGATAAATCAGGCGCTCCAGGTTGCTGGAAATCAGGATATCCATGGACGGGGACGAGGTCAGCTTAAATTCCCGGTTTTTGTCGTACACACCGGTGGAGAAGAAGTCATACAGTACCTTATTTTCATTGGATGCACAGATCAGCGTCTCGATAGGAAGACCCATGTTCTTCGCATAAAACGCGGCCAGAATGTTTCCAAAGTTACCGGTGGGAACCACTACATTGATGGTCTCGCCCGCCTCGATCTCGCCGCTCTCCACCAGCCTCGCGTAAGCGTAGACATAGTAGACAATCTGCGGCACCAGCCGGCCGATGTTGATGGAATTCGCGGAGGAAAACTGATATCCCGCCGCATCCAGCTGTGCTTTCAGCTCCGGATCGGAAAACATCTGCTTCACGCCGGTCTGCGCCTGGTCAAAGTTCCCGTGGATTCCCATCACCATGGTGTTATCCCCCTTCTGGGTCACCATCTGGTTCTCCTGAATCGGGCTGACGCCGCTCTTCGGGTAAAAGACAATAATCTTCGTTCCCTCCACGTCCGCGAATCCGGCCAGAGCTGCCTTGCCGGTATCTCCCGATGTAGCCGTCAGAATCACAATATCGTTGGTCACATGATTCTTCCGCGCAGAGGTGATCAGCAAATGCGGCAGGATGGAAAGCGCCATATCCTTAAACGCAATGGTCGCCCCGTGAAACAGTTCCAGATAATAGGCGCCGTCCGCGTAAACCAGCGGCGCGATCTCCGGTGTGTCAAACTTGGCGTCATAAGCACGGTCAATACAGGTCTTCAGTTCCTCCTCCGTGAAATCCGTGAGGAAGCGACTCATCACTGCATAGGCTGTCTCCTGGTAAGTCATCTTCGCAAGTTCTTCCAGCGGAATATCCAGCTTCGGAATCACAGTGGGCACATAGAGGCCGCCGTTTTTCGCCAGGCCGTTTAAAATCGCCTGGGATGCGGTAACTGTTTCCGATGCATCGCGAGTGTTGGTGTATAAAATATCCATGGGGAATCCTCCTTCTATATTCTGGCTGCATGATAAGCAGATGTGTTTCTTCTATTTTTTTCAGCTGCGTTAGGCGCAAACGTTTTATAGATATGTAACATATCACATATGGGTATTGTCCTGCATACGGACTATTTTCTAATCCGCACTGGTTTCGTCCGTAATGTAATTCTATTCTTACAGACTATTTCCACAATTATTCCGATCTCGTCCGTATCCAAATATTTACTCAAAATGGAATAATTTTTATTCCAGCATTCCGGATTAAGGATTCACTATCTTCCCCGCAACAGCAGCCGCTGCCGCGGTTTTCGGCGACGCGAGGTAAATCTCCACCTTCGATGTCCCCATGCGGCCGAGGAAGTTGCGGTTGTTGGTGGCGACCACTCTCTCCCCGTCGGTCAGGATGCCTCCGGTACGGCCGCAGCAAAGCCCGCACCCGGGATGGGTGACAATAGCTCCCGCCTCGACAAGTGTCTTTATCGTCCCGTTTTCCGTCGCCTCCTTAAAAATCTTCCGGCTGGCCGGCGTGACGATCAGCTTCACAAAGGGCGCGACCTTTTTCCCTTTTAGTATCTCAGCCGCCGCCATCAGATCTTCCAGACGTCCATTGGTGCAGGAACCGATGAAAACCTGATCTGCTTTGGTTCCTTCCAGTTCAGACACCGGGCGGATCTTGTCTACCTGCGAAGGGCAGGCCAGAACAGGCACCAGCTCCTCCGCTGCGTATGTAATCTCTCTGACATAGGAAGCGTCGGCGTCCGCCGCAAGACTTTTCTCCGCCTCGCCGAGCGTGATCTGACAATACTCCGCCGTCTTCTCATCCGCCTCAAACAGCGCACACTTCGCTCCGGCTTCCACCGCCATGTTGGACATGGTCATCCGGCTGGCCACGGTCATATTTTCAATCGTGTCGCCATGGAACTCAAGGGCTTTGTATGTTGCCCCGTCCGCTCCCAGGTCACCGATCAATTTTAAAATAATATCTTTCGAGGCAATATTGTCCGGCAGTTTGCCGGTCACAGTCACCTTTATCGCCTCCGGCACGCGCACTCAGAGCTGCCCGGTTCCCAGGATCCCCGCCATCTCCGTATAACCGATGCCGGAAGAAAACGCCCCCACACAGCCGTATGTCGTCGTGTGGCTGTCCGTGCCAAATACAATATTCCCCGGCTTCACATAGCCCGCCTCCGTCATCAGCTGGTGGCAGATTCCGTCCGAGCGGTGGACATGTGTCATGCCGTACTTTTTGGCGAACTCATTTCCCACACGGAAATGCCGGGTGTCATCCACCTGGCTGGCCGGAACGAGGTGATCATAAATCAGGACAACCCTGTCCGGATCCCAGAGTTCCCGAAATCCCATCTCCTCAAACTTTTCCGCCACAAAGGGGATGAAAATATCGTGTATCATGACGCGGTCCACATCGACGGTCACGATATCACCCGGGCGAACATTCTTTTTTACATTCCGCCCGATTATTTTTTCGATCATAGTAAATCCCATGCTGCTTTTCCTCTCATCCGATATTCCATATACTGATCTCTATGCTATTTTTTGAACAGCCTGTATCCGCACCGCTCTCCGAGATGCAGGTCCCGTATACAAATCAACAAAATATAATCGCTATCGCATAATCCGGTCACATCCGAAACACACTGCGGATTACGCAAGTCCGTTCCGTCTGCGCATCGCGCTGACAAGACCGCCCGCCTGAATGATCTCCAGCAGATTATCCGGCAGGGACGCAATCGAATACGTCTTCTCACCCAAAGAAATCTTCTCTCCCACCGTCACGGTAAGCTCATCTCCCTCTGCCACGTCCGCCTGCAAATCCGGATTTTCAATCAGAAGCAGACCATTATTGATGGAATTGCGGAAAAAAAACCGCGCATAGGACTTTGCAATGACGCAACGAATCCCCAGCGCCTTAATTACCTCCGGCGCCTGCTCCCGGGAAGACCCGCAGCCGAAGTTCTTTCCCGCAACAATGATATCGCCGGGCTGTATCTGTGCCGCCAGCTCCGGACGAAGCGGCGAGAAGGCATATGGTTTAATATCCTCCACTGTTTTCAGGGCAAGATATTCCGTCGGCATAATGATGTCTGTGTCGATATCGTCGCCGAGGAGCCATGCTTTTCCTGTGAATTTATCCATGGCAGAATCTCCTTTTTTCTATATTATGATTAAAGCGACATAAGGACTATTTCTTATTTTTCAGCAATTTCGTCCGTATTAGTCTCTGTCTCATGCAGACTCCTCGCCCAACATATACACATGCATGAAAAATATATTGCGAACACCGAAAACATCCGTCAATTCAGCATGTCCTCCGTCGTAATCTCACCTTTGATGGCCGAAGCCGTCACAGTGGCCGCCGAAGCAAGATACACAAAAGAATCCGCGTGCCCCGCGCGGCCCTTAAAGTTGCGCGTGCCGTTGCTGAACAAAGTCTAGAAATAACCGAGACCGCCCTGGCACCTAAGCAAGCAGACGCTGCTGTTGGCATTCATCACAATGGCGCCCGCTTCCATAAAGGTCTGAATCAATCCCTCTTCCAGAGCCCGGGCATAAACTTCCTGGCTGGCCGGGACGACAAGGAACCTCACCAGAGGATGCACTTTTCTTCCTTTGATAATCTCCGCACCCACCCGAAGATCCTCTATCCTGCCATTGTTGCAGGAGCCTAAGAATGCCTCATCAATCTTCACTCCGGCACATTTTTTCGCATTGACCAGATTATCCACGAAATGGGGCTTCGCCACCACCGGTGTAATCGTGCTCAGGTCGATCTCATACTCTTCAGTAAAGGCCGCATCCTCATCACTTTGGAATATGTATTTCGGCTCTCTTCCCCGCTCTTTTAAATAATCCATGGCCACTTCATCCACTTCCATCAGCGCGGTCTTGGCTCCCGCCTCCACGCAGAGATTACAGATGACAATACGGTCACTCATCGTCAGGGTCTTCATGCCCTCACCGACAAATTCCATCGCTTTGTAATTGGCGCCGTTGGCTCCGATTCTCCCGATGATCGTCAGAATCAGATCCCTGGCATAGACGCCTTTCGGAAGTTTCCCTGTAAGATAAAACCGGATTGTCTCGGGGACAAGCACCCAGGAGGTGCCGGTCACCATGGCATACAGATAGTCGGTGCAGCCCACGCCGGTCCCGAACGCACCAAGCGCACCGTAAGCGCAGGTATGACTGTCCGCACCGAAAATCAGTTCTCCCGGCCGCACATGGTTTTCCATCATAATCTGGTGACAGACACCCTTGCCCTCATAAAAAGTGATGCCGTGCTCTTTCGCAAAATCACGCATTTTTTTGTGAGACGCTGCCGTCTTCGGACTGTCCGCGGGTACATTGTGATCCACGATCCAGACCAGCTTGCTGACATCCGCTATGTGCGGATGCTTTAATTTATTGTGATACATATCTATGGTGAGATGCGTGGTCCCGTCATTGTTCATCAGCTGATCCACTTCCACTGTATGGATATCACCGGCCTTTACCTCGTCGACGCCGGCCGCCGCGGCAATGATTTTTTCCGCCATTGTCATTCCCATGTTTCCCGCCCTCCATATTTCTCCGTAATTATTAACGATTCAGCGACGCGATCAGTCCGCCCTGGTCAAGGATGCCCTGCATATACGGCGGAAGCTTTGTACAGACAAACTCCCGGCCGCCAACTGTGGCCACACCGTCAGTCAGCGACAACTCCATCTCATCCCCCTCGCTTACCGCATCGTAAAGATCTTTGCTCACGATGACCGGAAGGCCGATATTGATAGCGT
>JAJQBM010000271.1:0-3826 GCA_021203285.1 Clostridiales bacterium
AAGAATCTGGAAGTTGAAACCCTTGGCATCCCGTATTACATTTGCAAACAGGAAGTCGCAGATGCAGTCATAAAGAGTATTCGGGAAATTGATTGGCGGTGATGAAGTATGACAGAGGGAAAAGCACAGGTTGCGTTAGGACTTTCAGTTGTGACGATAACAAAATATTTGATGGAACATTTTTCCGTCTCGCATGAAGAAGCATATAAAAAACTGGCGGATACAGATTTTTATGAACGGCTGAATGACGTTGAGACAGGTTTATATTTGGAGCCGGATCAATATTTATGCAGAGCTTGCATTCTGGAATTAGAGCAGGGGAAGGCGGCGATGTATGAATTTATTAATGAAGAATGAATGGAATACTTCAAAAATTGTGAGTATATTTTGAGCGCAATATTTTCACCATTCAAAATGAACCTCACAAAACTGAATAATATGCCGATAAGGCAAAGTATGAAGAAGCTGATGGTATCAGGGGGAAATTATGGAACTATGCAGCATAGCCAGCGGCAGCAGCGGGAACTGCATCTATGCGGGGACGGAGGACTGCCGCCTGCTGATTGATGCCGGAATCAGCGGTAAACGCATTGAGGCCGGTTTAAATGAGATCGGCTTAAAGACAGCGGATATGGACGGCATTCTCATCACGCATGAGCACGCGGATCACATCAAAAGCCTGGGCGTCCTCGCCCGCAAGTACGGCCTGCCCATGTACGGAACACGGGGAACCGTCGACTATATTTTGAAGAACCACGCGATCGGAGATGTGGATGCCGCGCTGTTCCGGACCGTGCAGCCGGAGGTGCCGTTTCGCATCGGCGATATGACGATCACGCCGGTTTCCACCTCCCACGATGCGGCGGAGCCCGTGGCCTACATCATGCGGAAAGACCAGAAATCGATGGCCGTTATCACTGATCTCGGAAAATATGACGAGAATATTGTGGACAGACTGCAGGGGTTGGATGTATTATTGTTGGAAGCAAACCACGATGTACATATGCTGGAGGTCGGGGTCTATCCCTATTATCTGAAGCAGCGCATTCTCGGCGAGAAGGGACATCTCTCCAATGAACTTTCCGGGCAGCTGCTGAGTCAGGCCCTCCATGACCGGTTCAAAAAAGTGGTGCTGGTGCATTTGAGCAAAGAAAATAATTATCCGCAGCTGGCCTACGAGAGCGTGAAGGCGGAGATTACGCTGGCGGACAACCCCTACAAGGGGTCGGATTTTCCCATCGAGGTGGCGAAGCGGGATGAAATATCCGAATTAATTACATTTTAAAGTTACTGAGAGAATAAGGAGAAAAGTATGATGGAGAAGACAGCAGGAAAAACGGTGATCACGGTGGTCGGCAAGGACACGGTGGGCATTATCGCGAAGGTCTGTACTTATCTGGCGGAGAACCACATCAATGTCATGGATATCTCCCAGACGATCGTGCAGGATTATTTCAACATGATGATGATCGTGGATCTGAACACATCGGAGAAGCCCTTCGACGAGGTCTCTGCCAAGCTGGATGCGGTAGGGCAGGAAATCGGGGTCGTCATCCGCTGCCAGCGGGAGGAAATATTCGACGTGATGCATCGGATATGATGATACAAGGGGACAGAAGTCATAAAGCAGATGCTTGCATCTGATTTTATGACTTGGGGACCCGCAAAAACATGAGGAAGGAGCAAATTTGACTGTATCAGTCAAATTTAGCGAATTCCGAATGCTTCTAGGATTGGGGGAGTGTGTAACACGGAGCAATCCGTAGTATCATCATAAATATAAAAAAGGAGTACACTCATGATAAACATAAATGAGGTCATCGAGACGAACCAGATGATCAGTCAGATGAATCTGGATGTCCGTACGATCACTCTGGGCATCAGCCTTTTGGACTGCATTGATTCCAATTTGGAGAAGCTGAACCGGAATATCTATGAGAAGATCACCACGGTGGCGAAGGATCTGGTCTACACCGGGCAGGAGATCGAAAAAAGGTATGGAATTCCGATCGTAAACAAGCGGATTTCCGTGACGCCGATTTCCCTGATCGGCGCGGTGGCCTGCAAATCCTCTGCTGACTATGTGGAGATCGCGCGGACGCTGGATCGGGCGGCGCATACGGTGGGTGTGAACTTTATCGGCGGTTTTTCCGCGCTGGTGTCCAAGGGGATGACAAAAAGCGATGAGCTTCTGATCCGTTCCATTCCGGAGGCGCTTTCCGCGACGGAACGCATCTGCAGCTCGGTCAATCTGGGTTCGACGAAGACCGGAATCAATATGGATGCGGTGCGCCTTATGGGCGAGATCGTAAAGGAGACGGCGGAGTATACGAAGGAGGAGGACTCCATCGGCTGTGCAAAGCTGGTGGTCTTCTGCAATGCGCCAGATGACAATCCCTTTATGGCGGGCGCGTTCCACGGTGTGACGGAGGCAGATGCGGTAATTAATGTGGGCGTTAGCGGACCGGGCGTGGTAAAGCGCGCGATCGAGGCAGCCCGCGGGGAGAATTTTGAGGTACTCTGCGAGACAATCAAAAAGACCGCGTTCAAGATTACCCGCGTGGGACAGTTGGTGGCGAAGGAGGCTTCTCAGATGCTGGGGATTCCCTTCGGGATTATTGATCTGTCTCTGGCGCCGACTCCAGCGGTGGGCGACAGCGTGGCGGAGATTCTGGAGGAGATCGGGCTGGAGCGCGCGGGCGCGCCCGGCACGACGGCGGCGCTTGCCATGCTGAACGATCAGGTGAAAAAGGGCGGGATTATGGCCTCCTCCTATGTGGGAGGATTGAGCGGCGCATTCATCCCGGTCAGCGAGGATCAGGGCATGATCGATGCGGTGCAGGAGGGCGCCCTGACGCTGGAAAAGCTGGAGGCGATGACCTGTGTCTGCTCCGTGGGTCTGGACATGATCGCGATTCCCGGAGACACACCGGCAACGACCATCTCCGGCATCATCGCGGACGAGATGGCCATCGGCATGGTCAACCAGAAGACGACGGCGGTGCGTCTGATCCCGGTTATCGGAAAGGGCGTCGGGGAGCAGGCCGAGTTCGGCGGGCTTCTGGGCTACGCGCCGATCATTCCGGTCAACCGGTTTTCCTGCGAGACCTTTGTCAGCCGCGGCGGGCGGATCCCGGCGCCGGTACACAGCTTTAAGAATTAGAAATCACACATACATACAGAGGAGGACATTATTATGGAGATGAAATCAATTGCCGCGCAGCTTTCGGCCAACGCTTACCCCGGCAGGGGCATCATTCTCGGTCTGACACCGGACGGCACAAAGGCAGTCGCCGCCTACTTTATCATGGGCAGAAGCGCCAACAGCCGCAACCGAATCTTTGTGACAGAGGGAGAGGGCATCCGTACACAGGCATTTGACCCGTCGAAGATGGAGGACCCCAGTCTGGTTATCTATGCGCCGGTTCGCGTTCTCGGAAACAAGACGATCGTCACAAACGGCGACCAGACGGACACGATCTTTGACTTCATGGACAAGCAGATGACATTTGAACAGTCCCTGCGCGGCCGCGACTTCGAGCCGGACGGACCGAACTACACGCCCCGCATCTCCGGCATCCTCCATGTGGAGAGCGGTAGCTACAGCTACGCCATGTCCATCTTAAAGAGCAACAACGGCAACCCCGCCGCCTGCAACCGCTACACCTTCGCATACTCCACACCCATCGCGGGGGAGGCGCGCTTCATCCACACCTACATGGGTGACGGCAATCCGTTGCCCAGCTTCGAGGGCGAGCCTGAACTCGTTGATGTGCTTGACGACATCGACGCCTACACAGACCTCCTGTGGACGAATCTCAACGAA
>JAJQBM010000271.1:3836-7219 GCA_021203285.1 Clostridiales bacterium
ACAAAGTATCGCTTTTCGTCCGCTATATAAACATTGTGGATGGAACCTACGAGACTCGGATTCTTAATAAAAATAAGTAAATGAAACTGACAACGCAGAAAAAGGAGAGAACATTCATGAACGAACTCGAACTGAAATACGGCTGCAACCCCAACCAGAAGCCGTCCCGCATTTTCATGGCAAACGGCGGCGACCTCCCCATCAAAGTCCTCTGCGGCAGGCCGGGCTATATCAACCTCCTCGATGCCTTCAACGGCTGGCAGCTGGTCCGCGAGCTGAAGGCAGCCACCGGACTCCCGGCGGCGACCTCCTTCAAGCACGTCTCCCCGGCCGGTGCGGCGGTGGGGCTTCCGCTGACGGATATAGAGAAAAAGATCTATTGGGTAGGCGAGGACAAGGATGAGATGTCTGCGCTGGCCTGTGCCTATGCCCGCGCGAGAGGGGCGGACCGCATGTCCTCCTTCGGAGATTTCATTTCCCTTTCGGATGTCTGCGACAAGGACACCGCGCTCCTTATCAAGCCGGAGGTCTCCGACGGCGTTATTGCGCCCGGTTACACGGAGGAGGCGCTCACCATTCTGACATCGAAAAAGAAAGGCAACTACAACGTAATTCAGATCGATCCGGAGTATGTGCCGGAGGCGATCGAGCGCAAGCAGGTTTTCGGCGTCACGTTTGAGCAGGGACGCAATGAGCTGAAGATCGACCGCGATTTTCTCGGCAATGTCGTGACGGAGAACAAGGAGATTCCGGATTCCGCGAAGATTGACCTGATCATCGTGCTCATCACGCTGAAATACACCCAGTCCAACTCGGTCTGCTATGCGAAGGGCGGACAGGCCATCGGCATCGGCGCGGGGCAGCAGTCCCGGATCCACTGCACGAGACTCGCGGGACAGAAGGCGGACAACTGGTATCTGCGGCAGGCGCCCCAGGTTCTGAATCTTCCGTTTAAGGAGGGAATCAAGCGGGCGGACCGTGACAACGCGATCGACCTCTACATCGGCGAGGAGTATATGGATGTCCTTGCGGACGGCGCATGGGAGAAGATTTTCACGGAGAAACCGCCGGTGTTCACCGCGGAGGAGAAAAAGACATGGCTTGCCGGCAACACTGATGTCGCGCTGGGCAGCGACGCGTTCTTCCCCTTCGGCGACAACATCGAGCGGGCGAGAAAGAGCGGTGTGAAATACATCGCGGAGCCGGGCGGATCCATCCGCGACGACAACGTGATTGAGACCTGCAACAAGTACGGGATGGCGATGTGCTTTACGGGGATTCGCCTGTTCCACCACTAAAAATTGCATAATTTTTTTCGACAGAAACTGTGCAATTT
Organism: Clostridiales bacterium; assembly: GCA_021203285.1. Lineage (GTDB taxonomy): Bacteria > Bacillota > Clostridia > Lachnospirales > Lachnospiraceae > Eubacterium_I. Next base: position 5,173 of record JAJQBM010000271.1, read on the forward strand.
CTCCAAAATGACGAATTTAGAAAAATTTTAGATTTTTCATTGACATTTCATTTTGAGAGGAATATGATACAACCATCAAAGGCAAGGGTGCTGAGAAGATTTTACTTCCGGTGCCTTTTTCTTTTGTATGGCACAATGGCGTGTTACCTGCTTTGCTGGCGGCAGGTGGGGCGCCTTTTTTGTTTTAAAGATTGTTCCAGACTCAATTCAAAGAATGATTGGTTCCGGACAGCCGGGACCGGCAAGGAGGGAAAAATGAGTCAGGAAATTATGACATTTGTAAGCGACAACGTATTTGGCGTATGGTTTTTGATCGGCGCCGCGCTGGTGTTCTGGATGCAGGCGGGCTTTGCCATGGTGGAGGCCGGTTTCACGAGAGCCAAGAATACCGGTAACATCTTGATGAAAAACCTGATGGACTTCTGCATCGGTACGATCATGTTTATTCTCATCGGTTTTTCGCTTTTGCTCGGCGAGGATATGCTCGGTTTTATCGGAAAACCCGGATTTGATATCTTCACGGCATACGCAGATTTCAGCTTTTCGGATTTTGTATTTAACTTAGTGTTCTGTGCGACCACCGCGACGATCGTATCCGGCGCGATGGCTGAGCGGACAAAATTCTTATCCTACTGTGTATACTCCGCTGTGATCTCCGGTCTGATCTACCCGATCGAGGCACACTGGATTTGGGGCGGCGGCTGGCTGGCGCAGCTCGGCTTCCATGATTTTGCCGGATCCTGTGCGATTCACATGGTCGGCGGTATCTGTGCCCTGATCGGTGCGTGGATGCTCGGTCCCCGTATCGGAAAGTTTACAAAAGACAAGAGCGGAAAGATCACAAAGGTCAACGCGATCCCCGGTCACAATCTGGCGCTTGGCTGTCTGGGCTGCTTCATCCTCTGGCTCGGCTGGTACGGATTTAACGGCGCGGCGGCTACATCCGTGGAGCAGATGGGTTCCATTTTCCTTACCACAACGGTCGCTCCTGCGACAGCGACGGTCGTGTGCATGATCTTTACATGGTTAAAGTACGGCAAGCCCGATGTCTCCATGTGCCTGAACGCCTCTCTGGCCGGTCTGGTCGCCATCACGGCGCCCTGCGATGTGACAGACTGCGCGGGTGCTCTGGTCATCGGCGGTGTGGCAGGTCTCCTGGTGGCCTTCGGTGTCTGGCTGCTGGACTACAAGCTCCACATCGACGATCCGGTCGGCGCGGTTGCCGTCCACATGATGAACGGTATCTGGGGAACCATCGCGGTCGGCCTGTTTGCAACACCTTCCGCACCGGGATACTCCATTGCGGATAAAAACGGGACACAACTGGTCGGCCTGTTTTATGGCGGCGGCGTAAAGCTGCTGGGACTTCAGTTCCTCGGTTTCATTTCCGTAGCGGCGTGGGCAGCGGTCGCGATTGTGATCACTTTCCTTGTAATCAAAGTTATTTTCGGTCTCCGTGTATCGGCGGAGGAGGAGATTACCGGTCTGGATCAGACCGAGCACGGTCTGGCGAGTGCGTATGCGGACTTCGCGCTGACCTCCAGCATCAACAACTTCTCCTCACATATTCCGGTTGAGCTTCCAGAGGATGCGGTTCCGATGGATGAGGCCGTTCCGGTACAGCTCCGCACACCGGATCCCTCGGTGGCAACGGCAAGCGACGTGAGCATCACGAAGATCACGATCTTTGCAAAACAGAGCCGCTTTGATGCCCTGAACGAGGCGCTGTCCCAGATCGGCATCACCGGCGTGACCGTGACCAATGTTCTCGGATGCGGCGCGCAGCGCGGCAGAGCAAGTACCTATCGTGGTGTTCCGATGGAGATGAACCTTCTGCCGAAGATTCAGGTGGATATCGTGGTCAGCAAGGTATCCCCGCGGCTGGTCATCGAGACCGCAAAGAAAGCGCTTTACACCGGCCATGCAGGCGACGGCAAGATCTTCGTATACAATGTGGAAAATGCGATCAAGATCAGCACCGGAGCCGAGGGCTACGACGCGCTTCAGGATTAGGCCATTCTTTTACCCCCTATTATAATTTCAATAC
>JAJQBM010000278.1 GCA_021203285.1 Clostridiales bacterium
TCATACTCTCCGTCACGCACACCCGCGGCATGATGCACCGCTCGAAGCCCAGCCGTCTCGCCTCCTGCACGCGTTGGAGGGGCATGCTGACCGCGCGGACCTCACCGCTCAATCCCACCTCGCCGAAACAGATTGTCTTGTCTGAGATGGGGATCTCCTTCTGACTGGATACAATGGCGAGGACGATGCCGAGGTCGATGGCCGGTTCGTTCATGCGGACGCCCCCGGCAATGTTGATGTAGGCATCGCAGGAGGACAGGCCGAGTCCCGCCCGCTTCTCAAGGACTGCCATCAGGAGGTTCACGCGGTTTAAGTCCGCGCCCGCCGCCGTCCGCCGCGGCAAGCCGAAATTCGTCTTGCAGATCAGTGCCTGAATCTCCACCAGAATCGGGCGCGTTCCCTCGATGGAGCACGCCACTACGGAGCCGGAGGCGCCCTCCGGTTTCCCGTTCAGCATGTATTCGGAAGGGTTCGGCACCTCCGCCAACCCTTCCCTGCGCATCTCGAAGACCCCGATCTCATTTGTGGAGCCGAAGCGGTTTTTCACGCCGCGAAGGACACGGTATGCCGCATGCCGGTCGCCCTCGAAATACAGGACACAGTCTACCATGTGCTCCAGCACGCGCGGTCCCGCCACCACGCCCTCCTTCGTCACATGACCTACAAGGAAAATCGTGATGCCGCAGGACTTCGCCAACTGCAGAAACAGGCCGGTCGCCTGACGGATCTGGGAAACACTGCCCGGCGCGGAGGAAACCTCCTCGCTGTACATCGTCTGCACCGAATCAATGATTGCAACCTCCGGCTTCTCACGCTTCAGGACCTCCGCGACCGTCTCTAAATCCGTCTCACAGAGCAGCTTCAGTGAGTCGGTGAAGTTGCCGATCCGCTCCGCCCGGATCCGGATCTGCTGCAGCGACTCCTCCCCGGAGACATAGAGTGCCTTCCGCGCATCGACCGCCAGATTCCGGCAGACCTGCAGTAAAAGCGTCGACTTCCCGATACCCGGGTCGCCGCCCACCAGTACCAGAGAACCGGGCACAATTCCGCCGCCCAGCACCCGGTCAAGCTCCCCGATCCCGGTGGAAAACCGCTCCTGCCCGCTCATCTCCACGTTGGAGAGCGTCACCGGCTTCGCTGCCCGCGCGGACATCCTGCCTCCGTTCACACCGCCACCGGCTCCGCTGCCGGAGCGCTTCGGCGTCGTTGGCTCCTCCACGAAAGAATTCCACGCATGACAGGCCGGGCACTGACCCATCCACTTCGCGGACTCATATCCGCATTCCTGACAGAAGAAAGTTGTGTTCTTACTCTTGGCCATGCTTACCTCCTATTTTAAGTCAGGAATACAACCTCCCCTTTTCGAACCGTCACCGTGACGGCATCCCCCTCCCGGACACGCCCCGCGAGGATCTCATCCGCCAGCCGGTCCTCCACCATCGTCTGGAGCGCCCGCCGCAGCGGCCGCGCGCCGTATCTCGGCTCGTAAGCCTGATCGACGATATACCGCTTCACCGGATCGCGGATCACCACCTCGATCCCCATCTGCTTTTTGCACCGGTCGACGAGATCCCGCGTCATCAGGGAGACAATCTGCTTCATATGCTCCTTCGAGAGCGCGTGGAAAACAATCGTCTCATCGATACGGTTCAAAAACTCCGGTTTGAAAATCCGCCGTACTTCCTCCATCACATTGGATTTCATGCGCTCGTAATCCTGCTGCTCATCCTCCGCCGCGGCAAACCCGAGCTTTTTCGGCTCCACAATGGACTTTGCCCCGGCATTGGAGGTCATGATAATAATCGTGTTTTTAAAATCCACCTTCCGCCCCTGCGCGTCCGTGATATGGCCGTCGTCCAGCACCTGAAGCAGGATGTTGAACACATCTGGATGTGCCTTCTCAATCTCATCAAAGAGAATGACTGAGTACGGGTGGCGGCGCACCTGCTCGGAGAGCTGCCCGCCCTCGTCATAACCCACATAGCCCGGCGGCGATCCGATCATCCGCGAAACACTGTGTTTCTCCATATATTCCGACATATCCACGCGGATCATGGCATCCTCGGTTCCGAACACCTCCGCGGCCAGTGCCTTGGAAATCTCGGTCTTCCCAACGCCGGTCGGTCCCAGAAAAAGGAAGGATCCGATCGGGCGGGAGGGATCCTTTAACCCCACTCTCCCGCGGCGAACCGCACGCGACACCGCCGCGACCGCCTCGTCCTGCGCGATAACCCGCTTGTGAAGCGAACTCTCCATCCGTTTCAGCCGCGCGGATTCGCTCTCTGTCAAACGCTTAACCGGAATATGCGTCCACTCGGCCACAACCTCCGCCACCTCGTTTTCCCCGACGGAACGCTGCCGGTGCCCGCCGGAGGCGCGCTGTTTTTTCAGTGCCTTTGCATATTCATCCCGGATGCCCATCAGCTCCGCACGAATCTCCGAGGCAAGGTCAAAATCTTCCTTAGCCAATGCTTTCTCGAACTGTCTGTCCAGCGCATCGCACCGATCCTGCAGCTCCTGTGTTCCATCCGATCTGGAATACCCGCGCAGGTGAATCTTGGAGGCCGCCTCGTCCATCAGATCGATCGCCTTATCCGGCAGAAAACGGTCGCTGATATAGCGCGCGGAAAACTCCGCCGCAGCGCGGACGCCCTTTTCCGTGATTGTCACCTGATGATGCTCCTCATACCGGCTCTTCAGTCCTTCCAGAATCTGCACGGTCTCCTCAATACTCGGCTCTTCCACCATGACAGACTGGAAACGCCGCTCCAACGCCGCGTCCTTCTCGATATATCGTCGATACTCCCGCACCGTGGTCGTGCCGATCACCTGAATCTGCCCCCGCGAGAGCGCCGGTTTCATGATGTTCGCCGCATCCAGAGCGCCCTCCGCTCCGCCTGCGCCGATGATGGTGTGAAGCTCATCGATAAAAAGAAGGACATCCTTTGCCCCCTCGATTTCCTTCAGTATCCCTTTCATCCGCTCCTCGAACTCGCCGCGGTATTTCGTCCCGGCTACCATGCCCGGAACATCCAGAGACAGCACTCTCCGGTTTTTCAGAAACTCCGGGACATCTCCGGCCGCGATCCGCTGCGCAAGGCCCTCCACAATGGCGGTTTTTCCCACGCCGGGCTCCCCGATCAGGCAGGGATTGTTTTTGCCTCGTCGGCTTAAGATCTGGATCACACGCGTAAGCTCTGCCTCCCGGCCGACCAGCGGATCTAGCTCCCCTGCCCGCGCGCGCTGTGTCAGGTCCGCGGAAAAACGGTCCAGCAGCGGCGCCGCCCCGGCCTCCGCATTCTTTCCGCCGCTCCCTTTTTTCACCTTGGCGTACTCCATGGGCTTACCCATCGCCTGCATGACCTGCCCGTAGATCTGGCTCTCATTCAGGCTCAGCAGCGTCAGGATCTGTGCGGCGGTGCACTCCGCGCACTCCAAAACGGCCAGAAGCAGATGCTCTGTTCCGACCTGATCGCTCTCGTATTTCTGTGCCAGCTCCGCCGCCTGCTGCAGAACACGGTCTGCCTCCGGCAAAAGCGGCATCTTCTCCGACGGTTCCGCCTCCGCGGCCGGCAGGATCATCTCGTCGATCATGCGGCGAATCATGGCCTCATTCACCGACTGTCCGCGGAGCACCTGTCCTGCCACACCGTTTTTCTCACGCAGCATGGCGAGCAGAATGTATTCTGTGCCGAGCGCCGCCCGGCCGTTTTCCCTTGCAAGAGTCTGCGCGGCGCGCAGTACCTGCCGTGCCTGTTTTGTAAATGCTTGGGAATGCACGTGTTCTTACCTCACTTTTCACTCTCATACTCTGAATAAATGCTGTCAACCACCTGATGGGTTTCCTCTCTGCTGACTCCATTGCAGTAGCCCCGTGCAATGATCAGGCGGAGGTTCTCCCGCATCTCCTCCATGGCCTTCAGTCTGTCAATATCCACCGCAATAACCGCACCGGTCCTGCGCCCCAGACGGAGGAGTCCCTCCTGACGAAGCACCGCGTAAGCCTTATTCACCGTGTGCATATTGATGCCGATGGTCTCCGCGAGCTGCCGCACAGAGGGCAGTGAATCGCCCTCCCGGTACTGCCGGGTGGCGATTCCGTAAATAATCTGATTTCGAAGCTGGATGTACAGTGCCTCCTCGCTTTCAAAATCTATCTCGATCTGCATGTTGTCATGGTTCCTTTCGCTAATCTATCGTTTCCTTTCAACCGCACCTACAAAAATTCCAGATCCTCGTCATCGTCATCGTAGAACTCCGGCTCATCCTCGTCGGCCGCGGCAGTCTCCTGCGGTGTTTCCTTCATCTCTTCTGCAGCCGCTTCTTCCGCACTCTCCGATGCGCTCACCGTATCCTCCGATACTTCCACGATACTCTCCTGTGCCGCAGCCGGGATCTCATCTGTGACTTTCTCCTCTGTCTCATCCAGATACTGGTTCAGGAGCGCCTCGTAGTCCTCGCCCTCCATCAGATCCAGATTTAGAACGCTCACGCCCTTGATCTCAGACTCCGCGCTTTCCTCCTGCACGGGAGCCTCCTCCACAATCGGCTCCCCGCGGCGTTTTTTCTTCTTCGCCTCAGGCTCCGCGGCAGTGTCTGTTTGACCGGTTCCCTGTGCATCCCGCATCACCCACTCGCCATCCGTCTCCTCCTCATAGAGACGCCGCAGTCTGCGATAGCGCACCGAGAAAATGATCACCAGCACCAGCAAAAGCAGACAGATCACCGCGAGCGCGCTGCCGATCATCCGGACGGTAGAATCCAGACTCAGCTCCGCGTCCGCGTCCGTCTCCTCTACAATCGGAATGCTGTAGGACATGTTCAGCAGATTCTTCTGGAGTGATCCATCCTCGATATTGTAGACATACCAGCCGGTCTCCCCGATCTCATTCTGCCCGTATACATAGTAAAAATCAACGATCGCGGCGTCATCCGCCACAAGCTCATCCGGCTCTAAAAGCTGGAGCGCGTTGATCGTGCCCTCGGCAAACTCGAGCGCGGTCTCAGTATAACGGTCCGACACCAGCGCAAGCTCCTCATCCGGAATGATGGTGAGTGTGACCGTCCCGCTCTGTGTCGTGAATACAAGAGACGCCGTCTCCCCGCTGACCGTTTCGTCCGCGGTACCCTCTGTATCATCCGCATCCGCCGTCTCCTCACTGTCTGCGGACGCCGTCTCACCGGTGATCAGGTCGCCGCGAACCCATCCGGTCCGCTCCGATCCGTTCACCTCATATGTGATCTGATACCATGTATTCCCGTCTGAGCCGGTGGTCTCATCCACGATGGTCACTTCCTGTCCCTGCGACAATCCGCCGACCTGCGCACCGTTGACCGCGGACTCCCGAACCACGATATTATCCGCCACGCACGAGGCCGAAGTCGCCCATGCCGTGGTCGAAAGGCCGCCCGCAGCGCAGCCCGCTGCCAGCGCAGCCGCGATGCCGAGAGTCGCTGTCTTTTTCCTCCAATACATTCTGTCTCTCATTGCTTTCCTCTTATTCCACTACCCGGATCCAACCCTCCGGAGCCTCCAGCTTGCCGTCCTGAATATCCACGAGCGTACCGCGGAGCTTTGCCATCACCGGTCCCATCTCATCCATACCGCTGGGTACGCAGATGTCTGTCCCGTGGTCGTAAATCTTGCCAACAGGGGAGATGACCGCCGCCGTGCCGCAGAGGCCGATCTCGGTAAACTCCGGCAGTTCATCCTTGTAAACGACCCTCTGCTCGACCTCCATGCCGAGATAATGCTCCGCCACATACATCAGGGAGCGGCGGGTGATGGAGGGAAGAATACTGTCGGACAACGGTGTAGCCAGCTTTCCGTCCTTTGTGGCAAAGAGGAAATTCGCGCCGCCGGTCTCCTCCACCTTCGTCCGGGTGGACGGGTCGAGGTACATATTCTCGGAAAAGCCCTCCTCGTGGGCGGTCACAATGGCGTGAAGACTCATGGCATAGTTCAAGCCGGCCTTGATGTCTCCGGTGCCGTGCGGCGCCGCCCGGTCGAAATCGGAGATCCGGATGTACAGCGGCTTCACACCGCCCTTGAAATACGGTCCCACCGGCGTGGTGAAGACACGGAACATATAGTCGTCCGCCGGCTTGACGCCGATCACGGAATTGTATCCGAACTCGTAGGGGCGGACATACAGAGTCGCGCCTGTCCCGTAGGGCGGCACATAGGCTGCGTTTGCGCGAACCGTCTCGACGACCGCCTCCACAAACTTCTCCTCCGGGTAGAGCGGCATCTCAAGCCGCTGCGCCGAGCTGGCCAGACGGCTCGCGTTCAGATCCGGGCGAAAGAGAACGATTTTTCCGTCCACAGTCTCATATGCCTTCAGGCCCTCAAACACAGTCTGTGCATACTGGAGAACCCCGGCGCACTCGTTCATGGTGATGTTCGGGTCGGAGGTAAGCTGTCCCTCGTCCCACTTCCCGCCGGTGTACATGGAGACAAACCGCATGTCTGTCTGACGATACCCGAAATCAAGACTGCCCCAGTCGATATTTTTCTTTTCCATAGTGTTTCCCTCTTTCTATATTATGATTGGTAAAACGAATTCTTACTGATAACACTCTACCGCAAAACAGTGCAATTTACCAGACCTTTTTTCTGTGCGGCCGCAATGAACGGCTGTTGTTTGCGATCAGCGGCAGGATGTGCTGATGGACTCAATCGCGACCGCACCGCCGCGGACGATCTCCACCTGCGCGAATCTAGACTTCAGCAGGCGGATCAGCTCATTGTTCCTCCGCTCCGTCAGCATGCACTCCAGAAGAACACTGTCCGGCCCGATGTCAACCACATGGACGGAAAAAACGTCTGCAATGCGAAAAACCTCCGCCTTGTCCGCGTCCGTGCATTTCTTCACCTTTGCAAACAGCACTTCCTTCATGTGGATCGGCGTATCGGTCAGATCCATGACCTTGATGACCTCCACCATGCGGTTTAACTGCTTTTTGATTTGTTCAAAGGTCAGGTCGTCGCAGATACTCGTGATCGTCATGCGGGAAATGTCCTCGTCCTCCGTGGTTCCGACCGTCAGGCTCTCCAGATTGTAGGACTTTCCGGCAAACAGACCGGCAATTTTTGCGAGGACGCCGACCTCGTTCTCTACATAGAGGGCAATCCATCGATTTTTAAGCATAATGATTCCTCCTCATATCTTTCACTCTAACATAATT
>JAJQBM010000263.1:0-2931 GCA_021203285.1 Clostridiales bacterium
TCGTCTCAATGGAAGTCACGTCCATATAATTGCGGACAAGGCTGAAAATATAATCCTCCGAGCTGACACAGATCTCCGCCTCAGGGAATGTACCGAACAGCATCATCCCGGTCAGGCTGTCCCCTTCCTGATAGACATCCATGGTAGTGAGAGACTCGGCGCCGTTTCGAAGCGTTTTGCCCTGACTGTAATACAGGCTGTAGACATTTCCGTATGTATCCACCAAGCGGACGGAGGAGATAAACTCACTCTTTGCCATGATATCGCCGAGCGCCTCCCGAACAGCAAGTTCGCGTTCAGACCGCTCCGCCGTTACATCCGTCAAAACCTCCGCCAGCGTATTCCCGTCCGAATCCTGATAATCATACAGTTCGCCCATGGCCTCATCCACATTGTCCATGAGATCCTCTATATTGTTCGCCACATATACGGTCATATCCGAGTAAGCCGCCGTCATGTTGTCGCGAAGCAGCCCGCTGTAGCGCAGGAAGAAAAACAGGCTTAAGAGCAGCAGAGGAATCAACCCGAAAAAGATAAAGGCGACCGTCATTTTGGAAAAAGTTGTCCGGTATTTCTTTTTGCTCATGACGCGCCTCCCACCTCTGACCGGTTCCATGCTTTCTGAATCTGCTGCAGACCCTCCTCCACGGAGCAGTCTCCGTTCATGATCTGCTGCACCAGCTCCAGCATGTTCTTTTCAAAGTCCTCCGGCGTGTCCTCATTCCCGATATAAACGGAAACGCGCTCATCCGCGGCCTGAAATGCCTCCCACGCATCCTCAAGGACAGAGCCCTCCTCATAGTCTATCTGCACGCCCGTGAGGGGGAATGTCCCTGACGTCTCGCAGAGCTCCGTGTATGCATCATCTGAGTAAAACCATGAGAGGAACGTCATCGCCGCCGCGTATTTCTCTTCATCCCCGGCGCACTCCGCCGTCACCGACCAGAAGGTATCCAGATTATCCGTGGCGTAGACTGTACCGGATTCATCCGGCACATAAAACCAGCCGAGATCCATCTCCGAATTCAACTGTTGAATCGCCGCCGCGGTCCACGGTCCGGTATAGATCAGGGCAACCTCGCCCTCCGACATCATGTAGGAAAGACTGGTATCCGTCGTGGACAGCCATGAGGTATTCACATATCCCTGCGCGCAGAGATCATACAGATGCCCCATCATGACCTCAGCCTCCTCGTTTGTCCACGCCACTTCTCCGGCACTGCATTTTTTCAGCCAGTCCTCGTCCACCGTGAGAATGTCCGTGTGGAAAAAGTGATTCACCCAGAACTCCATATGCCACAGATCGGATCCTCCGATGCCGATCGGGGTAACTCCGTTATCTTTCAGTGTCTGACAGATTGTGAGAAAATCATCGTAGCTTTCCGGCTCATCCAGCCCGTACTCCTCAAAAAGAGTCCGATTGTAGAGAACGCCCCATGTCGACTCCACAGCGCCGACGCCGTACACACTCCCATCATAGGTATAAACAGAAGAGACCAGAGAGGCGACCTCATCCGTGATCTCCCCGAGGAGTCCGCTCGCCGCGTAGGCTTCCGGCGTTTTCAACTGGACGATATCCCTCAGCTCCCCCCGTGCGATCCTCTGCGTCAGAATGTCCTCATAGATGCTATCCTCGTAATTGACCTCGTAATTGATTTTGATATCCGGATATTCCTCCTCAAATTCTCGGACCGCATTCTCGATGGCGGAATTCCACTGGGGATTCTGATAGGCATAGACAAGCTCCAGCTCGATCTGCTCCGTATCCGATCCGGTTCTCATATCCGCCGATTCCTTCCGGCTGACAAAAATATCATAGATCAGAACAACGCACAGCCATGCCAGAATCAGGCAGAAGACCAGAATAATGCCTGTGATTTTTTCGGGAAATTTCGGTAATTTTTTTCTTCGTTTTTCTCTCATCGTCTCCGTATCTCTTATCTTCTGCCTATCATTGATTGGTACACTTACGGCTGCTCTGTCACGGTAAACTCCAGACCGAAGAGCGCCGCACCCAGCGCGCCGACAATCTCCGGCTGTTCATAGATATAAAGCGGGGAACCCATGCTCTCCTCCAGCGCGCTCACCACGCCGGGATTCTTTGCGACGCCGCCGGTCATCATAAACTCCTTCTCCAATCCCACCCGTTTCAGGAGAGAAACCGCCTTTCCAGCGATCGCCCGGTGAATGCCGCGGGCAATGTCCGCCGTCTCCTTGTTTTGTGCAATGAGGGAAATCACCTCTGATTCCGCGAAAACGGAACACATGCTGCTGATCTCCACGTTCTGCGTGGATTTCAGCGAAAGCGGCCCCAGCTCCTCAATGTCAATCTCCAGTGTCCGCGCCATCCTCTCAAGAAACCGCCCGGTACCGGCGGCACACTTGTCATTCATGACAAAATCCGCCACATCCCCGTGCGCATCCAGACGGATTGCCTTGGAATCCTGCCCGCCGATATCCAGAATCGTGCGGACCGCCGGATTCAGGAAATGAGCCCCCTTCGCGTGGCAGCTAATCTCCGTCACATTCCGGTCTGCAAACGGGATGCTGACCCGCCCGTAGCCGGTGGATATGATCAGAGAAATTTCTTCCCGGTCAAGCCCTGCTTTTTCCAGAATCTCCCGCAGAATCTTCTCCGCACTGTCGCCGCTTCGCGCGCCTGTGCGGATGACCGCCCATGACAAAATCTCCCGTTTTTCGTTTAAAATAACCGCGTTGGTGGATGTAGAACCGCTGTCAATTCCCATCACATACATCGGATGTTCTCCTTTTCTTCCTATATTATAGTCAGGCGGCTGCCTGTCCGCTTCCACATCGCTCCGACGCAGGCGCGGCTCCGTCTCCGCATCGTCCGTAAAACAGCTTCGGCATAATTCTGCCGCACATTCCGGACTGTCTCCCTGCGGCAAACCGCCCGAGCCCTCCTGCCGT
>JAJQBM010000263.1:2941-7129 GCA_021203285.1 Clostridiales bacterium
CCTGCGCGCGCGCAGCGATTCCAGAACCGCCTCCACGCGGGTCAGGATCTGGCCGGCGCCCTGGCTGGTGGCATCCGTCTCCAGCTTCACCATGGGCAGATTCTCCTCCTCTTTCAGCCTCGTATATTCATAAGAGTAGATGTCGCAGAACTTCACCGTGTGATAGATAATACCGTCCAGCCCGTCCGCCATCTCTGACAGCCTCTGCCTGCGCTCAGCCACCTGACTCATCCGCATACAGGGGATCTGTCCGAGCAGGCTTCGCGCATAGCTTTGCAGAATATTCTCCCGGTCAACCTCATATGTCCGGACAATGCCGGTACAGGTCAGGTCAAGAGCAATTTCGGCGCCCTCGCTCTTAATGAGCTTCCTGATCTCGGAGCCGGGCCGTGCCCCCGCCAGACAGACCCGAAGATCCGCCGTCTTCTCCGGAAGCGCTCCCGCCTCCCGCAGCTCCTTTTTACGAAGCTGCATCTCAAACTCCCTGCTGCAATGGTCGGCCAGTTTTTCCAGATCAAAATGTTTTCCCGAAAACGCGGCATATTCCCGCATCAATGCCTCCATCTGCCGCATGTAAAGGGAGACGGTGGCATCGTTGACCTTCCTCGGAAGGTCAAGGCAAAAGAAAAACTTTTCCGGATAACGAAGCCGCAGCGTATCATACAATCTCCGCGCACTGTCACAGCAGGTTACAAAAAGCATCCCCTCGTAGTTTCCGTTTCCAAACTCCTCCAGCACCGCCTTGACATAGGAGCACATATTCGGGTGCATCAGCGTATCCGCCTGCGTAAAGTTCGCGACATGCGGCTCCATCAGGATCACCGGCGTGTCAAAAGCCTCCACAATCTCAATGGGAGCGTATTTGCACATATATGCAATCATCGCGGTTCACCTCGTCCCATATCCTCTGTCTCCATACTGTTCCCGGCATGTTTATGTGCCTCTATAATCTCTAAAAACGCCTCAAACCGCGTCCGGATCTGCCCGTCGTGGCTGTTGCGGCGGTCCATCCCGTCTCCGTCAAGAATCAGGAATGGCATTCCGATCTCCTCCATCTTCTGCTTCAGGATCAGGGCCCCGCCGGAGGACTGCTTGCATCCCCAGTGGCAGAAATTAATCACCCCGTCAGGGCGGATTTCCTTTACGACCTCCTGAACCATATCGGCCTTTCGCTCGTAGGAACCGGTATAAATGTTATTGATCATCTTCTTTGCCAGCGCTTCCAGCGGATGATCGATGTCCAGCGGCTCCATGTAATCCAGGCTCATCTCAAGGCCCTGAATCTGATAATCCCGGCTGCCGTTAAAGTAACGCTTTAAGGTCTCCTGATAGTACGGCAGAAGATGCACCCAGAAAATATTGACACCGTGAAACTCCGGCGAGGCGGCCACCTACGCCTCCATCATACGATATAAATCAAAAATCTCCTGCTTTCCGATATTCATATGATTTGCGACCAGCATAAACATCTGTATCGTCAGAGTGCCGGGATACTCCTTTGTCCTCATCATGGAGAGCGTCCGGCGGTAGCTTTCCTTGGAACGGTTCTCCCGATCCAACACCTCGCGCAGCCGATCCACATCCAGTTTCTTTCCGAACGTATCGGAGAGGCATCCGATCATCTCCCGGAGCTGGTCGACGACATAAGCCTCCGTCTCCAAAGAATACTGGTCCGGAATATCCAGAAGAAATGAGGGAACATGGTGCTTTTCCGACAGATAGCGGAAGGTATTGACATTTCCGTCACAGATCGTTGAGGTCGTCACAGCGAATGCCGCCGGTGAGATCACACGGCTGTCGACGGCGCCGATGAAATTTTTATGGTAGGAGCAGAGCGTCGGCGCAATCCCCTCATCCTCCGCGTAATCCAGGAAATAATTCTCAATGGTAAATCCGGACAGAAAGGAGGCCAGGCACTCGACCGACAGGGTGTGTACATCAAAACACTGCAGGATCTCCACCGGAGCAAAAATATTGGCCCACACGGTATGCTCCGGCCGCCGCAGCGCCGCCAATACCTCCCCCACCGCGTAAGTATTCAGATACCGCCATGCCGCCGGTATGTTGCGATCCGCCAGATGCTTCGTCCGAAACAGCTCCAGCGCCAAGCCGGTCTTGATCATGCGTTCTGCTGCCCGCGGATGATCCGGCGCGTATTTTTTTATCATATTTCCGTAAGTCTGGACAAGATTCATCTCACACCTCGATCACGCGCTGCCCCGCGGCTTTTAGCAGACGGTTCATGACAGCCTTGCCGATCCTCAGGTCGGCGAAGCTCTCCGAGAGGATCCGGTCCACGCCCAGATCGTCAAACTCCCGCAGAAACGCGTAGAGGTTGCGGGCAATGCTGTCCGCGTCTCCCCGGCTGCCGATGCATTTCACCACATCCGCGCGGTACCATTCCCTTGTCTCCTCGGTGCAAATAACGCCGGTACGCTCCCCTCTCGACCGGTTTTCCTCCGCAATCGCGTTCATGCGCGCCGCCACGCGATGCGGTTCCCCGCTGACAATGGTAAGCTCCGCCTTCGGCGCATAGTGGCGGTATTTCATCCCGGGAGCCTTCGGCCGCACATTCTCTCCTGACCCTGCAAGGCCGGGGTCGTCGCAGACCGAACCGATCACATCCGACAGCATCTCCCCGGCAATATAGCCCGGCCGCAGGATCATCGGCATTTCGTCGCCGGCCCATGTCCCGTCCGCACGCCTCGAAATGCCGCTCAGGTCAATAATCGTGGACTCAATGCCGATCCCGACCGCGCCCCCGTCAAGAATCATCGGGATTTTCCCTTGCAGATCCGTATAAACATGCGCCGCCGTGGTGGGGCTCGGACGGCCGGAGGTATTGGCGCTCGGCGCTGCGATATAACCGCCGCCGGCCCGGATCAGCTCCAGCGCCACCGCATGGTTCGGCATGCGGACAGCCACGGTGTCCAATCCTCCGGTCGTCTCATAGGGAACCGCATCGCTCTTCTGAAAAATCATGGTCAGCGGCCCCGGCCAGAACGCATCCGCCAGCATCCGCGCCTGCGGCGGGAGCGCGCGGACAATCCGGTCAAGCGCACCGAAATCCGCGATATGGACAATCAGCGGATTATCCGAAGGACGCCCCTTCGCCGCATAAATACGGCGGGAGCCCTCCGGCAAAAGCGCATCGGCTCCCAGTCCGTATACCGTCTCCGTGGGAAACGCGACCAGCCCGCCGCCGCGAATAATGTCGGCTGCCGCCTGAATCTTCTCTTTTTCCGGTTGTATTGCATTTATTTTTTCAATCTGTGTTACCATAACTGGAATTATATCATATTTCCAACACGGTGAAAAGATTTTTTCTTGTCAACGGCAATAAAATAAAGTATACTGATTGCGAAGACTCATCCGAACAGGAGTTTTTGGAAAATGGAGGAAACACATGAGCATTACGAAACAGTCCTTCGGTGTGACATCCGATGGCCAAAACGCTTATCTATACTGCATGAAAAATTCAGGCGGAGCCTATGTGACCATTACCAGCTTCGGATGCCGCATCGTGAGCATCTGTGTGCCGGACCGGGAGGGAAAGCTTCGCGATGTCTGCCTCGGTTATGATACACTGGCAGAATACGAACAGGATACCGCCAGCTTCGGCGCCGTCGTCGGCCGCCATGCAAACCGCATCGCGAAGGGAGAGTTCACCCTGAACGGTCAGACCTATTCCCTTGCCGTCAACAACGGCCCGAACCATCTTCACGGAGGGCTGCGGGGATTTCACTATTATAACTGGGACTCCTGCATTGAAGGCAATACCGTCCGCTTCACCCGCGTATCGCCGGACGGCGAGGAGGGCTACCCCGGCACGCTGACCATGAATGTCACCTACAGCTGGGGAGAGGATAACGAGCTCTCCATCTTCTATGAGGTAAGGACGGATCAGGACACGGTTTTCAACACAACGAATCACGCTTACTTTAATCTGGACGGAGAAAGTGCAGACACAGTCTTAAACCATATGCTCATGATCAACGCGTCGCAGTTCACCGAGACGGATGAGAATGGCCTGACCACCGGACGGATTCTGGATGTGGCGGGAACGCCGATGGATTTCACCACAGCCAAGCCCATCGGGAAGGATATCCGCGCAGACTATTACCAGCTACGCCACAGCCGGACCTATGACCACAACTTTGTGCTCTCCGGCTCCGGGCTCACTGAGAC
>JAJQBM010000013.1 GCA_021203285.1 Clostridiales bacterium
CCGCGACCAGCCGGGAGGAGATCGGCAATCCGCCGCACTACGGTACCGAGCGGAAGCTGGCCGAGGAGGGGATTCCCTTGATTCCGCACCGGGCGGTACAGATGACGCGGAGGGATTATCTGGAGTATGATTACCTGATCGGCATGGACCGGGCGAACATCCGGAACATGGAGCGCATCGCGGGCGGGGATCCGCAGAACAAGATATACAAGATGCTGGAGTTTGCCGGAAAGGACCGAGATGTGGCCGATCCGTGGTACACCGGTGATTTTGACGCAACGTTTCGGGATGTCATGGATGGATGCAAGGGGTTGCTTGCGTATATTACCGAAAAATAGAAAATTATCTGAAATTATTAGCACTCGCTATTGACGAGTGCTAATTTCTGTGCTATAACAAGGAAAGCGGGAAGGAATGAATCATCAGAAAGGAGTGGTGTTATGAATATCCAGAAATTTACACAAAAGTCAATGGAAGCGGTTCAGGACTGCGAGAAGCTGGCTGTTGAATACGGAAATCAGGAAATTGAGCAGGAGCATCTGCTGATGGCGCTGCTTCGCCAGCCGGATGGCCTGATTTTAAAACTGATTGAGAAGATGGAGATCAACAAGGAGCATTTCTGTGACAACGCGGAGCGCCATCTGGCGAAGCGCGTGAAGGTGTCTGGCGGTCAGCTCCATATCGGGCAGATGTTGAACAAAGTGCTGATTTCCGCAGAGGATGAGGCAAAGCAGATGGGAGACGAGTATGTCTCCGTGGAGCATCTGTTCCTGAGCATGCTGCGCTATCCGAACCCGGCGATGAAGGAGATTTTTAAGGAGTACGGGATCACGCGGGAACGCTTTTTGCAGGCGCTCTCGACGGTCCGGGGCAACCAGAGAGTGACCACGGATAATCCGGAGGAGACCTACGACACGCTGGAAAAATACGGCTATGATATGGTGGAGCGTGCCCGCGACCAGAAGCTGGATCCGGTGATCGGCCGGGACAGCGAGATCCGCAATGTGATCCGCATTCTCTCCCGGAAGACGAAAAACAATCCGGTGCTGATCGGTGAACCCGGTGTCGGCAAGACGGCTGTGGTGGAGGGTCTTGCGCAGCGGATTGTCCGCGGCGATGTGCCGGAGGGATTGAAGGAAAAGAAGCTTTTCGCCCTTGATATGGGCGCGCTGCTCGCCGGGGCGAAGTACCGCGGTGAGTTCGAGGAGCGCCTGAAGGCGGTTTTGGACGAGGTCAAGGCCAGTAATGGCCAGATCATCCTCTTTATCGATGAGCTGCACACCATCGTAGGCGCCGGCAAGACGGACGGAGCAATGGACGCGGGCAATATGTTAAAACCGATGCTGGCCAGAGGCGAGCTGCACTGCATCGGCGCCACCACGCTGGATGAGTACCGGGAGTATGTGGAGAAGGACGCTGCCTTAGAGCGGCGGTTCCAGCCGGTCATGGTGGATGAACCGACAGTGGAGGACACGATCTCCATTCTCCGCGGATTGAAGGAGCGGTACGAGGTTTTCCACGGCGTGAAGATCACGGACAGCGCGCTGGTATCGGCGGCGGTGCTCTCAAACCGCTACATTTCCGACCGTTTTCTTCCGGACAAGGCCATTGATCTGGCCGATGAGGCCTGCGCCCTGATCAAGACAGAGCTGGATTCCATGCCGACGGAGCTGGATGAGCTGAATCGCCGCGTGATGCAGATGGAGATTGAGGAGACTGCCCTGAAAAAAGAGGAGGACAGCTTGAGCAAAGATCGTCTGGAAAACCTGCAGAAGGAGCTGGCGGAGCTGCGGAACGAGTTTCAGACCCGGAAAGCCCAGTGGGACAATGAGAAGACGGCCGTGGAGCGCGTGCAGAAGCTGCGGGAGGAGCTGGAGAGCTTAAATAAGGAGATTCAGCTCGCCGAGCAGAATTACGACCTGAACAAAGCTGCGGAGCTGCAGTACGGCAAAAAACCAGCGCTGGAGAAACAACTGGCGCAGGAGGAAGAGATTGTTAAAAACAAGGATATGTCGCTGGTTCATGAGAATGTCAGCGAGGATGAGATTGCGAAGATCGTATCCCGGTGGACGGGGATCCCGGTGGCGAAGCTCACGGAGAGCGAGCGTAACAAGACCCTCCATCTGGACGATGAGCTGCACAAGCGCGTCATCGGTCAGGACGAGGGCGTGACGAAGGTGACGGAGGCGATCATCCGCTCGAAGGCCGGGATCAAAGATCCGGAGAAACCGATCGGTTCCTTCTTATTCCTCGGACCGACTGGCGTCGGCAAGACGGAGCTGGCGAAAGCGCTGGCCGCCAGCCTGTTTGACGATGAGTCTAACATGGTTCGGCTGGATATGAGTGAGTACATGGAGAAATACTCCGTGTCAAGGCTGATCGGAGCGCCTCCCGGATATGTGGGCTATGACGAGGGCGGACAGCTCACCGAGGCGGTCCGCAGGAAACCGTATTCTGTCGTCCTCTTTGACGAGGTGGAGAAAGCGCACCCGGATGTCTTTAATGTTCTGCTGCAGGTTCTGGATGACGGGCGGATCACGGATTCTCAGGGTCGGACGGTGGACTTTAAAAATACCATCATCATTATGACATCGAACCTCGGTTCCGCGCATTTGCTGGAGGGCATCGACGCCAACGGCGAGATCAGTCCGGCGGCGGAGGAGCTAGTGATGGAGGAGCTGCGCGCCAGCTTCCGTCCGGAGTTCTTAAACCGGCTGGATGAGATCATACTCTTCAAACCGCTGACGAAGGACAACATCGGAAACATCATCCACCTGCTGATGGATGAGCTGAATGGTCGTCTGGAGGATCGGGAGATCAGCGTGGAGCTGACACCCGCGGCGGAAAGCTTTATCGTGGAGCACGGCTATGATCCGGTCTACGGCGCAAGGCCGCTGAAGCGTTTCCTTCAGAAGTATGTGGAGACGCTTTCCGCGAAGCTGATTCTGGCCGATAAGGTCCGGGCGGAGGACACAATCCTCATCGATGTGGAGGGGGATCATCTGACCGCCGGAGTTAAGCAGTAACCGGCTGATCTGCGCATTGAACGAAATAATAGAAGGAACTGTCCTGCGAATGCGGGGCAGTTCTTTTTTCTTCCTGTATTCATATCTTGGGAGTAAGGCACAGTTTTTCGGGTTGTGTATCGGCGTATGAGGAATATCGGGCGAAAGCTGCTTTTTACGGATTTCATTCTGAACATACTGATTGTGTTACTGCTTTTTTGCGGGAAAATATCGGGAGCCGGTTCTGCAAAGCGTGAGACAGCAGAGAGAGCGGAACAGGGACGGACGGCAGAGGCGGAGGATGAGGTGCCGACTGGGACAGCCGCAACAGAAAGCGAGACATCTGAGGCAAAAAAGATCGCCCTGACCTTTGACGATGGCCCGGACGGAGCGTACACGCCGCTTCTTCTGGATGGCCTGCGGGAGCGCGGCGTTCATGTTACCTTTTTTCTTCTCGGGACACAGATTGAATTGTATCCGGAGATTGTGGAGGAGATGTTTGCAGACGGACACGAGATCGGCATCCATTCCTATGAGCATGTCGATCTTGAGAGTTTGTCGGAGGCGGCTGCCTGTGAGCAGATTCAGAAGACCGGCGACC
Source organism: Clostridiales bacterium (assembly GCA_021203285.1). Classification (GTDB taxonomy): domain Bacteria; phylum Bacillota; class Clostridia; order Lachnospirales; family Lachnospiraceae; genus Eubacterium_I. The sequence continues at coordinate 3,607 of JAJQBM010000013.1, forward strand.
GGATCTGTGAGCTGACCGCCGAGTGGCCGTCCTTTGTGCGGCCGCCGTATGGAAACTGGCTGTCTGCGCTGGACAATGATTTTTGTCTGGTGACGGTTATGTAGAATGTGGACCCGCTGGACTGGGCGACGGATGATACCGCGGTAATCACCCAAAGAATTCTGGAAAACACGGAGGAGTATGACATCATCCTCCTGCACGATGCTTCCGCCTCCAGCGTGGAGGCGGCGTTTCAGGTCATCGATGAGCTGTCGCGAGAAAACTACGAATTCGTCACAGTGGAGGAGCTGATCTTCCCGTGAATTTCATGTTTATTTGCTTCGGTATGTGTAGCTCATTGGTATTCTGCCTTATTTTTTTCTGAAATATAATTCTTTCGATATTGTTGCGGGGTGTATCCCATCTGTTTTTTAAAAAACCCGGTAAAGTAACTCACGGTGCTGAATCCAGTCTGTTCAGAGATTTCCGCGATATTCCGGTCAGTTTGTTCCAGATATTCAATCGCTTTCTGCAGGCGTACATTTTGCAGATATTCCAGCGGTGAGCAGTTGATGGTTTTTCGAAAAAAAACGGCAGCATTCTCCGCGGCTGATGTGAAAAGCCCGGGCGAAGTCGGACAGGGAAAACTTTTCCTGATAATGTTCATGGAGCCAGAGGATCATCCTGCTCAGCCGCTCTTCTTCCCGAACCTTACCGGGGTTTTTCTGATGATCGGAGACAAAACATTCCCGGCAGAGAACGTGCCACAGAGAGTGAAGCCGCTGAGATATCTCGAATTCATCCCCGTGCTCATGCTCATAAATCCACCACAAATTCTGAAAAACTTCCGGTTCCCAATCCTGATTATGCGGCAGATGATACAGAGAGCGCTCCTGTTTTACATAGGCTCGGTAATATTTTTCATAAAAAAAACTTCCGCGGTATCCATATAAGAGCACAGGGTCAAAAATCAGGGTAAAATATCTTACTTTCCCCGGCTGGCTGCGGCGAATCATATGAAGAGAGCCGGGGAAAATAATGAAAGCTTCTTCCTTCTGAACGGAAATTTTCTGATTCAGAGTCTGTACGCTGGCAGTTCCTTCCAGAAGCACCGAAATTTCAATGGTTCGCTGGCGGTGCCAGTTTACACAGCGGTTTGCATAGTGATTCAGATCATCGTGAAATAACTGGAAGGGAAAGGCATAGGTTCCGATGCTCAAAGTCGCATTCAGATTTCCATCGACCGGTACAAATAGCTCTTCCATGGATAACTGACTCTCCTGTTAAAAGGATAATATTTTGATATATTCTGGTATTATCTGGCAAGACATACCAAAAAACTGTTAATATACTGTTAATTGTATCATATAAATCAGAATTGACAAGGGGGCGCTATGTGGATAAAGGATTCATTTGTGAAAAAACTGGTTGCGATCACGATTCCGGTCGTCCTGCAGAATTTACTTTCCACGGCGGTAAGCTCGGCGGATGTTATCATGCTCAGTTATGTAGATCAGAATGCGATGTCTGCTGTTTCCCTTGCGGGACAGGCTACGTTTCTGCTGAATCTGTTCTTCTCGGGAATTACCATTGGGACAACCACACTTGTCTCGCAATTCTGGGGAAAGCATGACAGGGGTTCCATTCGGCGTGCCGCGTTTCTTTCTGTTATCGTATCTGTCGCTATATCTTCCATCTTTGGTATGACGGTAGTCTTTGCGCCGGAATGGCTGATGCGATTATTCACAAATGATACAGATCTGATCGCGTACGGCGTCATTTATCTGCGTATTATAGGGTTTTCTTATTTCGTTATGGGAGTTTCACAGATTTATCTGTGCATACTGAAATCCGTGCAGCAGGTTTCACGGAGCACGGCTTTTTCCAGTATCACATTGTTGCTGAATGTGTTTTTGAACGCGCTGCTTATTTTCGGGTGGCTTGGTTTGCCGAGGCTGGGGATTTACGGCGTGGCGTACGGTACACTGATTGCCCGCACGGCGGAGCTTCTGTTTTGTATTCTGGATGCTGTTCTCGTGAAGAAAATTCGTTTTCCGGGGATGGATGTCCTTCCGCAGCGTGGGCTGGTCAGAGAGTTTTCCCGCATTACGTTTCCCGTCACGGCGGAGGGACTGGTATGGGGAGGCGCCACAGCGGCACTTTCTGCGATCATGGGGCGGATGGGCGCGGATCTGGTTGCGGCCAACTCAGTTGCTTCTATGGCAAACAGCTTTGCAACCGTTGTATGCTTTGCGCTTGCCTCGGCGGGTACGATTCTGTTGGGGGAGGAACTGGGGCAAAGCTTATTTGAACATGTAAAGCGGCATGCGGATGTGCTGGTAAAATTTGCCATGGCAGCCGGAGTTTTGGGAGCGGCTGTCATGCTGTTGTGTTACCCTTTGATTCTTCATGTTGTTGAATTAAATGATGCTGCGCAGCAGTACCTCGCGGTTATGTTTGCCATTCTGGCTGTGAAAGCGGTATTGTCCGCGGTGACGAATATGATGATCTGCGGTATTTTCAGCGCCGGGGGAGATACCCGCTTCGGCCTGCTGTGTGATGTTTTTTCCATGTAGACCGGAAGTGTGCTGATCGGAAGTGCGCTTTGCTTTGCCCTGCATGCGCCGCCTCTCGTCGTCTATCTGGGTATGAATCTGGATGAACTGCTCAAACTGCCATTTGTGATTGTGCATTACAGAAAGAAGAAATGGCTGAGAAATATAACACTATGTGATGAAAATGAATAGGAGGAATCTGCGATGACGATGGAAGAGAGAAAAGAAAGAGGACTTTTATGGACAGACACGCCGGAGACGATGGAGGCACAGAAAATTGCTTGCGGGCTTGCTTTTGAATTTAGCCATCTTCACCCGTCCGAGACAGAGAAAAAGATGGTTTTGATTCGGGAAATGTTTGGCTCTGTCGGTGAAAACGTGTGGATTGAGCCGCCGATGACGCTGGCTTTCGGGAAAACAGTAACGATAGGTGAGGGTACTTATATTAATTCCAATCTGACGCTGGTGGATGATTATAAAATAAATATCGGGAACCATGTTCTGATCGCGCCAAATGTGACGATATGTGCAACGGCTCATCCGCTTCATTATAAGATGCGGATGCACGGAGAAATGTATTCGAAAGAGGTGGTTATCCGGGATTACGTATGGATTGGCAGTAATGCTGTTATCCTTCCGGGTGTGACAATCGGGGAACATTCTGTCATTGGAGCCGGGAGTATCGTGACGAAAGACATACCCGCCAATACACTGGCTATGGGTGTTCCATGCCGTGTGGTCAGAGAAATTGACGAGCGTGATCTCGTTTGGGAGCGTTGAGAGGAGAGAGAACAGCGGGAGCGCGTTTACAGCTCTCCGCCGCCGAGAATCCCCTGCAGATTCGTATCCGTAAAAAAGGTGTTTCCGCTGTAGAGGAACAGTGTGTCCGTTACATGGTATGTCTCCGTCAGGTCGTCGAGATAGCCCCGACGACCTGACGGAGACATACCATGTAAC
>JAJQBM010000106.1 GCA_021203285.1 Clostridiales bacterium
TTGTAGTATCTTTTATCAAAATGCTCTGCATGAGTATGTCCCTCCTATGGTTCTGAATATTCAAGTACCATTACTCCGCCGTGCTCAGGGAGCGAGCCTGTGGCTCAGATCATCCAGAAATTATCCGTGCACATAATTCTCCGATAGGTCTCGAACCGGAACCACTTATCATAAAATTTCACATGGTTCCCATCGTCCATATTCCGGCGTTCATACAGATAATCCTGATAATCCGCTTCCCCGCGGATCTGGATTTCAAATCCTCTCGCATCCAGCGTCGGTAAACCGCTGTAACGATACTCGGACAGAGGCAGGATATCTTTCACCCGTCGGTCTCTGATCAAAATGGCAGCTTCACTTTTCACTGCGATAATATCAAAGGATTCCGGATAATGGTAGCTGTCTCCCTTTACCGGCACCTCATCTCCCACGTGATACGTTTTTCCTCCCTCATTCGCCCTGGAAAGCAGCGCATTGTCTATATTAAAATAAAACTCCTCGAAAATGTAGCCGTCGGTTCGGATCTCGCCCTTTTCAAAGTATGGTTTCTCCGTCTCTTCTCCCACATTTTCTACCACGCCGCAGGCTGAGGTCGCGTGGCTGACCCGGTCAATCAGAATCAGCTCACCCAGCGTTTTATTTGTATCAAAGGCATCTACCACAATATTCTCCGCCAGTTCCAGACGGCAGAGGGCAATCTCATTTTTTTCCAGCTTCTCTGTCGGCAAATGCTCGCCGGTGTTCACGTCGATCTTGTACTGAATGGCAGTCACCACGCCGCTGATTTTTTTCGTGCCGATCCGGATCAGATACTCTTTTCCGGCATAGAGCGGCTCATCATCCATCCACAGCAGGGTAGCATTGATTCTCTTCGCCACAGGCAGACGATCCGTATCGGCAAGGACACGGCCGCGGCTTACATCCACCTCGCAGTCCAGCTGTATGGTAACAGCCTGCCCGGCATACGCCTCCGGGACTTCCTCAAACCCGATATGAATAGCTTTTACATGCGCGGATTCCCCGCCGGGAAGCACGGTAAGTTTCTGCCCTTTCACAACGCGGCCGCTTTCCACCTGCCCCTGGAATCCGCGAAACGTATGATCCGGCCTGCACACCCGCTGCACGGGAAGATAGAAGGTATCCTGATTCTCATCTTCCGTTACATCCACCGTTTCCAGATAATCCAGCAGCGTGCCGCCCTGATACCACGGCATATGGTCCAGCGCATGAGTGATATTGTCTCCCTGCGTCGCACTGACCGGAATGGCCTTCATATGCTGGAGTCCAAGTTCCCCGGACAGGACGTCTATATCGCTTCGAATTTCCCGAAAACGCTCCTCGCTGTAATTTACGAGATCCATCTTATTAACGGCAAAGACAAAATACCGGATGCCCATCAGGGTGCAGATCCGCGCGTGCCGCCGCGTCTGGGACAGGACGCCGTGTTCCGCGTCCACCATCACCACCGCCAGCTTTGCAAAAGAAGCGCCCACCGCCATGTTTCTCGTGTACTCCTCATGGCCGGGCGTATCGGCTGCGATAAAGCTGCGCCGCTCCGTCGTGAAATAGAGATAAGCCACATCGATGGTAATCCCCTGTTCCCGTTCAGCGGTCAGCCCGTATAAGAGGAGGGAATAATCAATCTCGCCTCCGCGGGAGCCCACCTTGCTGTCAAGGATCAGCGCTTTTTCCTGGTCGGCATACAGAAGCTTCGCGTCGTAAAGGATATGCCCGAGCAGTGTGGATTTCCCGTCATCCACGCTCCCGCAGGTGATAAATTTCAATAAACTGTTCATCAGAAATATCCCTCCCTCTTTCGCTTTTCCATGCTGGCATTCCCGCCGTCTTTATCAATCACGCGGCTGGTACGCTCCGATTCCACGGAGCTTAAGGTCTCCTCAATCACCTGATCCAGTATCGTTGCGTGAGACTCAATGCCGCCCGAAAGCGGATAGCAGCCCAGCGTGCGGAAGCGGACGCTTTTCATCTCCGGCACCTCACCGGGAAGCAGGCGCATCCGGTCGTCGTCCAGCATGATAATGTTGCCGTCCCTGTATACCACCGGCCGTTCCGCCGCAAAATACAGGGGCACGATAGGGATATTTTCTCTCTTGATATATTGCCAGATATCTTTCTCCGTCCAGTTGGAAATCGGGAAGACGCGGATGTTTTCTCCTTTGTAAAGCTCTGTGTTAAAAAGCTTCCAGACCTCCGGCCTCTGGTTTTTCGGATCCAAGGCCTGGGCGGCGTTGCGGAAGGAAAAAATACGCTCTTTTGCCCGGCTTTTCTCCTCATCCCTCCGGCCGCCGCCGAAAGCCGCCGTGAAGCCGTATTTCTCCAGAGCCTGTTTTAACGCCTGAGTTTTCATGATATCCGTATAACTGGCGCCGTGGTCAAATGGGTTGATGCCCGCCCTGACGCCATCCTCGTTGATATACTCCAGCATCTCAATGCCGAGCTCCATCGCTCTTTTATCGCGGAACTCGATCATCTCGTGAAACTTCCATGTCGTGTTGACATGCAAAAACGGAAACGGCGGTTTCTCCGGGTAAAACGCTTTCAGCGCCAGATGCAGCATCACGGAGCTGTCCTTCCCGATGGAATACAGCATTACGGGCTTTTCGCACTCCGCAACTACTTCCCGGATGATATAAATCGCCTCCGCCTCCAGTTCATCCAAATGTGACAATCCATTCATAACAATCTAACTCCTATCCATAACAATTACTAATACCGGTTCGCATCCCGCCTGTCTGTCTCAATGACCACCTCCGTTTCATCCGCTTTTCGAATATGTCACCGGAGGATATCGCCCCTTTTTTTCACATTCATCACGCTGCCTCCGCCGCCGATATCCGCCCCCAGGAAAAAATCTATGGCTCCCGCCGGGCACTCCTTGATGCAGGAAGCACAGTCCCAGCAGTCCCGCGGATAATCCATGTGAGTGCATCCGTCCGCCACTGAAATCAGTGTCCCCGGGCATATCTCCGCGCAGTTCCCGCAGTCGATGCAGCGGTTTCGGTTGATTCGTATACTCATACACACTCCCCCTCTTCTTCCTAACCAGACATGGCATTTGTATGCCGGAATTCGTTTTCCTTTACAATCTCTCTCCACAAAACTTCCCGCTTTCCATCCTTTATGCGGGAGTTCAGATAGGCAAAGAACTTCGGATTTTTCTCTGGGTAATCCTGATTTTCCCCGAAAATATGCCATCTGGTTTCTCTGCGGTTCAGAAGATGGAAAATCAGCGTCTTGCAGACCGTCAGCCGGTCCCGCAGTTCATACACAAAAAGCAGTTCATGCATGTTCTGTGCTGCCAGACGTTCCGTCAGGGCAGCCAACCGGTCGATCTCCTCATCCGCCAGGCGAAGCCGCTGCTCCGTGTAAGCATAGTGAGTGGAGATGCCGCCGGCGTACTCATCCATGACTTTCTGCATACGCTCCTCCAGCTCTTCCGCCGTGTAGGGAGCGCTCGTCTCGCTGAGGATGCGGGCATACGTGTCCAAAACAGCAGCGGCCTGTTTTCGGAGAAATTCCTCCGCTCCCCGATCGATTTCCGTTTTCCCGTCCGCATTTGCCCCGATAATCGGACCCGGTTCTGCCGTTTCGCCGCATCCGTTTTCCGCTGCAGGAACATTGACAGCTGCTTTCTGCGCAGCATCCGCAGATTGCAGCAAGGCAAGAATACTCTCCGCCGCGATTTTCCCCTCCGCCAGAGCACCGGTGACGTATTTCTGCGGGCAGCCGCCCGCCACATCACCTGCAGCAAACAATCCACGAATCGTCGTCTCCCTGCGGGTATCTACCCAATATCCGCTGGCGGTGTGCCCTCCCACGACATAAGGTTCCGTTCCCTCAATCTCCACATCCTGTTCAGCGGGACCCGTCCCCTGCTCTATCCATTTCAGAGTCTGGGTCGGACACATGTTCAGATAAGCTTTCAGGAGTTCCTCCTGCTGCCGTTCAGAGATGCCGCCGGTCTTCAGATAACAGGGACAGTTTCCGAGATGGTTTTCCACTACCGTTCCGTAGATGCGCTCGCTGGTTGTAATTCCGTACTTGTCCTCGTACATAAATCCTTTCGCGTTGACCTGCCTGGCTCCGACACCCTGTGCGATGGTTCCGGTCGGCGCGATGGTGTCCTTGCATCGCAGCGCGACAAAACGCATCTCAAAAGAGGTCATCTCCGCGCCTGCACGAATCCCCATGACGTACCCCGCGCCGGTAAGAAACGGCGGGTACCACATTTTATGTCTGGAAAAGCCGGGATTGTTGGGCTTATACAGCCCCGCGGCGCCTCCTGTCGCCGCCAGCACGGATTTTGCACGGATGATGTAAGCTTTCCGCTCTGTCACGGAAAATCCGACCGCGCCGTATACTTTATGATTTTCCACCAGCAGATCCGTGATATCGACCCGGTTCAGCACAGTCACATGCTCTGACTGCAGTACGGCGTCCGCAAGAATCGGTTTAATGTTTTCCCCGTTGATCTTGATATTGCGGTTCCCCCGAGACACATATTTTCCGTTTTCATCTTTTAAAATGACCAGTCCCAGCTGCTCTAAGTCCGCTGTGACCTCATTAAATAATTCCGCCGCCGTCAGCAGGAGATCCTGCCGCACGATTCCCGCCGCATCCTTCGCCGCGTAATCCGCATAATCCTGCGGCGTCCTTCCCTCTGTGATGTAAGCGTTCAGCGCGTTGACGCCCGCCGCAAGACAGCCGCTGCGGCGGATATCCGCTTTCTCCGCAATCAGAATGGACAGCGCTGATTTCCGGCTGAGCGTCAGGGCGGCATAGCATCCCGCCGTTCCGCCGCCGATAATCAGGACGTCCGTATCTATCTGACGCGTCTCAAGTATATGTTTCATTTCCAATTCCTTTTCCATATTCGAAATGCTCAGGGCATCCACTCCAGTCCCGGCCAGTTCTCACTCTCTGTATTTTTCTGGGGTTCTCCCGGAGTGGTGCGCCCGTTTTTCACGTAAGAAGCCGCAAGAGCAGTCAATTCCTCCTCAATCTCAGGACGGAGTCCGTAAAGGTTATTCTGTTCCCGGATATCTGTCGACAGGTCATAGAGCTGGTACGGTGTATCGTCTCCTGGTATCCCGCTCGCCGGAATCTTCGCCTCCGGCCCCATGCCGCCGGAGCCCGGACAGAACTCCAGCTTCCACTTTCCGCGGCGGAGAGAATAATTTGACACTGAGTGGTGCATCACATCTTCCCGTATGGGCTCTTTTCCGCCTTCCCAGATAGACAAGGCGGAAAAGGAGTCCTCCCCGGCGTCATCTCCGTAGGTGAATCCCGTAATCTCCGCGATGGTCGCGAACACATCGGTCAGGCAGGTCATCTGGTCCCGCTCGGCTCCGGCCGACACATGCCCCGGCCAGCGGACGATAAACGGTATGCGGTGGCCGCCCTCCCAGATATCGCTTTTCTTTCCGCGGTAAATATAACTCGGGTTGTGCCCCAATTCCTTCAGCGTCGGATAATCCGCGATGCCGGAGCAGCCGTTGTCACTGGCAAAAATCAGGATGGTGTCATCCGCAATTCCCTTTTCGCGCAGCTTCGCATCCAGTTTTCCCACAAACCCATCGACCTGCAGGACAAAATCTCCGTATCTGCCGATTCCGGATTTTCCCTGATACTCCGGCGCAGGCAGCAGCGGCCCGTGTACCGCCGGAGTCGGATAATAAATAAAAAACGGCTGGTCTTTTCCGGCATAATCATCCACCAGGGAAAGCACTTTCGCATCCATATCCGGAACCACCTTCGCGGGATCATGGCCGGGTGCCGCCGATCCGTACTCGACCTCCGTCTGCTGGGACGGTCCCACGCGGTCCAGCCTGCGCACGCCGATCATATGATCCGGCGGAGCCAACACATGATCATTTTCGATATACACAAACGGCGGCTGATCCAGAGAAGCTGGAAGCCCGAAGAAATAGTCGAATCCCCGCGTGTTCGGTCCGTCCGCAATCGGCGCCGTAAAATCAATTCCCGCCGCGCATTTGTCCTGATCGCCGTTAGGGTCTTCATATGTCTCGGGCAAAGTATAGCCATCTTTCACGGTCCAGTTCATTCCCAGGTGCCACTTTCCGACACAGGCCGTGCGATACCCCTGCTTTTTCCCGATGGTCTCCCTCCCTTCCTCAATCAGCGGGCTAGACTGCCCCGGAAGCACGCCTCTTTTTAAGCGGGACCTCCAGTTGTAGCGACCCGTCAGAAGCCCGTAGCGGGAAGGTGTACAGAGTGCCGAGGACGCGTGACAATCTGTGTTGCGCAGTCCCCCTGCCGCCACCGCGTCAATGTGTTCCGTCCGGATTTTGGATTCCGGGTTAAAACAGGACAGGTCGCCGTAACCAAGATCGTCCGTCAGAATCAGAATAATGTTCGGTTTTTCCTTTGCCAATTTTTGTCACCTCTTCCTCTAATAATGCTTCCTGTTTTCACATCGCAAATGCATTACCGTTCTGTATAAAATATAGTTTTCTTATATGTTATGTACGATATAGTAACATGACTGCTTCACTACTGTCTAATACACAAAAAAATAACCGGCTATAGTTTCTGACTATAACCGGCCGCTCCCCGAACTCACTTTTGAAATGTCACTCCACGATAAGTTCTTCCTTATCCACGCAGCCATTTTCCACATGGAAAGAGTTCAAAACCGGATGATCCGCATCCGCCAGAGACAGAATCAGGTAGCTCGCCGTGCTGTCATAGGCCAGACGGATATCCTCCGCGGACGGACGCGACGGAGTCTGCGGGTGCGAATGCCAGTTCCCGAGCGGCTTATATCCCAGCCGCCGCATATCCTTTACGGCGCTTAAGTGCTCCGCGGGATCCAGCGAAAAATGTTCACTGGTATGGTCAATGTTCGTCAGAAAATAGACCTTTTCAATCCGTTTTTCTTCCTCTGTCTGCGTTCCTGCGACGAGGCCGCAGGCCTCCTCCGGTACTCTCGCCTTTGCAAAATTCACAATCTGATTAAAATCGTCTTTTTTGATATATAC
>JAJQBM010000079.1 GCA_021203285.1 Clostridiales bacterium
GTTCTACATCATCCTCCACCATAGCGTAGATGACCTCGTCTCCGTCTGTCTGTATCTCTTTTAAAATGTACGCATAGGAATCCTCCTCCTCATCCTCCGTCACGAGAAGATAGGAAACTCCTCCGATACATGTCTGCTCCAGTACATAAAACAAAACCTCTTCCCCCGAATCGGGGTCTGTAAAACGAATATTTTCCATAAAAAACCTTCACTCTTTCTTCAGCGAATCCAGATAACCCTGCAGAATAAAGACCGCTGCCAGTTCATCCACATAATCCTTGCGGTTTTCCCTGCGAATCCCGGCCTCGATCATCGCGCGGTCCGTCATCACGGTGGTCAGCCGCTCATCCGAGAGAACAACCTCCAGGCCGATCGGTCTGACCAGCAGGTCGCGGAACTGATCGGTCTGCTCGCAACGCTCTCCCTCCGTATTGTTCATATGCTTCGGATAACCGAGGATGATCTTCTCCACCTCATACTCCCGGATCAGCTCCTCGATCCGGGCAAGGGTCTGCCTCAGCTTCCCCGCCGACTTTCTCCGGATAATCTCCACACCCTGCGCAGTAAGAAACAAAGGGTCGCTCACCGCAACCCCCACCGTTTTGGAACCGAAATCAAGACCCATCAGGCGCATCCGTCATTCTCCCGTTCCCATGAGTGTTTCTCAACATAGTCCTTTAAAAGCTCCTCGACCAGCTCGTCCCGCTCCACCTTCATGATCAGGCTCCGCGCGTTTTTGTGGCTGGTGATGTATGTAGGATCTCCCGACATGATATAGCCGACGATCTGGTTGATCGGGCTGTAGCCCTTCTCGAGCATCGCCCGGTAGACAATCTCCAGCACATCCTCCACCTTCAGCTCCGGAGCTTTCTGAACCTTAAAATACTGCGTGTTGGTTAAATTCTGCATTTCCCTTCCTCGTCATACACGTAAAAAATACCGGTTTTCATCTATTCTAAACTAATAATCGGAAAAATTCAACCTTCATTATCCGGTTTTGCATAGATTCCTCTGTCTGGAACCATGTTTTCACATACTCCGGCGTGAAACCTTCCCACCATGTCTCCCCGTTTACCCGAACGGGTTCCTCAAACAGCGCCTCCACCGTGCGCCCCTCATACCACGCGCAAAACCGCTCTTTCTGCTCTCCGGTGATCTCCATCAGCCGGTGGCTCCGCTCTGTCTTGACGCTCTCCGGCAGGTGTCCCTCCATCCGGTCTGCCGCCGTCCCGTGCCGTCTGGAATATTTAAACACATGAATCTCGTAAAAATCAACCTTTTGTACAAACGAGCAGTTCTCGGCAAACTCCTCATCCGTCTACCCCGGAAATCCGACAATGATATCAGTGGTCAGCGCCGGATGTTTATAGTATTGCCGCAAAAGCTCACATTTATGATAATATTCTTCTGTAGCGTACCGGCGGTTCATCCGGCGCAGCACCGTGTCGCTTCCGCTCTGAAGGGAAAGATGAAAATGCGGGCAGACCTTCTCCATCCCTGCCAGCGCCCGGACAAAATCCTCCGTGATGATTCCCGGCTCCAGCGACCCCAGACGAATGCGGCTGATGCCCTCCACCGCATGGACGGCACGGATCAGATCTAAAAGGCTGCAGCCCAGATCAAGCCCATAGGAGCTCAGGTGGATGCCGGTCAGAACAATCTCACGGAATTCGTTTCGGGCCAGCTCATCCGTCTCACGCACAACATCCTCCATCCGGCGGCTGCGCGCCCGCCCCCTGGCATACGGAATCACACAGTAGGTACAAAACTGGTTGCATCCGTCCTGCACCTTCAGAAAAGCGCGGGTGTGATCCGCGGGATGGTCGACTTTCAGCTCCTCATAATCCTGCCCCGGCCGGTTGATATCAAGAACCGCTCTCGTCTGTTTGGCACTTTCCGGAGCGCTGACAGACCGGTTTTTCTCATAATCCTCAATCAGAGCGATCAAATCCTGCTTGCGGTTGTTCCCGATCACAATGTCAACCGCCATGTCCTCCGCCGCCTGATCCGGGTTTGTCTGGACATAACATCCCGCGGCCACCACGATCGCGTCCGGGTTTAATTTCCGAGCGCGGTGGACCATCTGGCGCGACTTTCGATCCGCCATATTCGTGACCGAGCAGGTGTTGATCACATACAGATCGGCCTCCTCGTGAAAGGGGACGATCTCGTATCCCGACTGCTCCAGCATCTGCCGCATCGCTTCGGTTTCATATGCGTTTACTTTACAGCCCAGACTGTGAAGCGCCGCGCGTTTCATGGCAGCTCCTTTCTCCGCTCTGTGCGGCGGTATCTGATTTTATACACAAAGTCCGGTTGACTTTTCGGATAAATCACGATAGTATACAAACGGTACTACACTGGTTTTGAACTTTTGGGGAGGTATTTATTATGAAGAAAGTTCTGGTGTCCTTAAATTCCATTGACAAGGTCAAAAGTTTTGTCAAGGATATTTCCCGGTTTGATTATGACTTTGATCTGATTTCCGGCAGATATGTGATCGATGCCAAGTCTCTGCTCGGCATTTTCAGCCTTGACCTGTCAAGGCCGATCGAGCTCTCTATCCATGCCGACGATGCACAGGCGGATGAGGTCATCGCATCGCTGGAAACGTATCTTGCAAAGTAGGATATCCGCGCAATACGATTAATGGAAGAATCAGAACGGGGATCCGGCTCACAGGCCGGGTGCCCGTTTTTCATGTCATAAAACACTCACGGTTCATTTCATGTAAAAAATCCTACGGCCGCACTTCCACCGTCTCCGTCGTCCGGATCGCCGTCTCTACCAGCTCGTCGATTTTCTCACTCAGCTTCTTCTCCGATCGGTGAATCACATTGAGATTCGGCTTTGTCACCGGATGCTTTGCGACAAAGATGGTGCAGCAGTCCTCGTAGGGTAAAATGGATGTCTCATAAGTATCGATCTTTTCCGATATCTCGATAATGTCATTTTTGTCAAACGCGATCAGCGGCCGGTAGACCGGCATCGTGCAGACCTCATTGGTCGCCGCGAGGGACTTCATGGTCTGACTCGCCACCTGTCCGATGCTCTCCCCGGTAATCAGGCCGAGGCAGCCGGTCTCCTGCGCAAAATGCTCCGCAATCTTCATCATATAGCGGCGCATGATGATCGTCAGCTCGTCGTGCGGGCATTTATCGTAAATATATAGCTGGATATCCGTAAAGTTCACGATGTTGAGGCGAATCGGCCCGCTGTAACGCGCCACAATCTTCGCCAGATCGACCACCTTCTGCTTCGCCCGCTCGCTGGTGTACGGCGGCGCGTGAAAATAGGTCGCCTCGATGGTGACGCCGCGCTTCGCGATCATATATCCGGCCACCGGACTGTCAATACCGCCGGAAAGAAGGAGCATGGCCTTCCCGGCCGTCCCCACGGGCATACCGCCCGGGCCCGGAATGGTCTCAGAGTAAATATTCAAACGGTTCCGAAGCTCCACATTCAGCAGGATCTCCGGGTTGTGGACATCGACGCGCATCTTCGGATATGCCCCCAGAATGGCGCCGCCCAGCTCCGCGTTGATCTCCTGCGAGTTGAATGGAAAGCTCTTATCCGCGCGCCGGGCAAAAACCTTGAAGCTTTTTGAGGAATCCGGATAGACCGCCTCCATGTAAGCCAGCACATCTCGCCGAATCTGCTGCATATCAACCAGATCCACCTGCCACATCGGGCAGATGCCAACGATACCGAACACTTTTTTCAGTGCCTCCACGGTCTCCTCGTAATCATAGTCTCCCGCCGCCGTGATATAAATGCGCCCGCGCTCCGTCGTGATCTCAAACTCGCCCTCCACATGGGTCAGGGCGTGGGAGATGTTGCGGATGAGGGCCTCCTCGAAAACGTGACGGTTTTTTCCTTTGATGGCGATCTCGCCGTATTTGATTAAAAATGCCTGAAACTTGAGGGCTCCTTTCCCTGTGTATATAAACCTGTCAAAATCGTCGATAGCGTCGCAGAACCGGCAATAGCTGTGCGAGTGTCTCACAGGTGTAGTCGAGCTCCTCCCGCGTGGTGCGGGTACTGAAGCTGAAGCGGAGTGTGGACTCCTGATGCTGCTTGTCCAATCCGATGGCCGGAAGCGTGGTTCCGGTCGCTGGGTGGCTGGAAGCGCAGGCGCTTCCGGCGGAGACATAGATCCCCCTGTCCTCCAGCGCGTGGAGGAGTACCTCGCTGCGCACACCGGGAAAGCTTGCGCTGACAATGTGGGGCGCACTGTCTCTCCCGGTTTTTCTGTTGATGGAAACCTCGTCCATGGAGGCGAGCTTTTCCGCGAAGTATGTCTTCAGCGCATACAGCCTGTCCGTCTTTTTTTCCAGATCCGTGTAACTCTCCTGCGCCGCCACGCCCATTCCGGCAATGCCCGGCGCGTTGATGGTTCCGGAGCGCATATCCCTCTGCTGGCCGCCCCCGAAAATGATGGGGCGGATCTTTGTCTTTTCCTTTATATACAGAAAGCCGACACCCTTCGGCCCGTGGATCTTGTGTCCGCTCGCGGAGAGCAGGTCGATGTCCATGTTTTTCGGTGTGATCCGGAACTTTCCATATGCCTGAATGGCGTCCACATGAAAAATCGTGTGCGGGTTTTTCGCATGAATCCGTTTTCCGGCTTCCGCGACCGGCTCCAACGCACCCATCTCATTGTTCACCATCATAATGGAAACCAGAATCGTATCATCGTGCACCGCGTTTTCCAGCTCGTCGAGAGAAATCTCACCATTCGAATCAACCGGCAGCCACGAGATCTCAAATCCCTGTTCCTGCAAAAACAGCATGGCGTTTTTCACGGAGGGATGCTCGATCGCCGTGGTGATGATGTGCTTCCCGCTCCGCGCATTCGCAAGAGCCGTGACGATGATGGCCAGATTGTTGGACTCTGTACCGCCGGAGGTGAAAACAATCTCTTTTTCCCGGCAGCGAAGGGTCTTTGCAATGGCCTCCGTCGCCTCTTTTACATATTTTTCCGCCTCCACGCCCTTCATGTGCATGGAGGACGGGTTGCCGAAATCATCGGTCAGGAGTTTTTCCACAACCGCTGCCGCCGCGGGGGAACATGGCGTGGTGGCGGAGTTGTCCAGATATGCTTCCATCATGGGTCCTCTCTAAAAAGTATTAAATTGCGAAGTCTCCGACGACTCCAGCCGGAGCATTACCGCCGAGAGGGCGCAGATGGCGGCTGTGTCTGTACGGAGGATCCGCCGTCCGAGGGAGATGGCGTTCATTGTGGTGCGTGCTTCTTCGATCTCGTCCGCGGAAAACCCGCCCTCCGGATCGATGAGGATGCTAACGGATTGTCCGGGCTTCAGCCGGTTTAAAGCTGTCTCCGTGGTCTCCATCCCCTTCTCGTTCTCATAGGGTACGAGACGGACATCGCAGGTGTTAGCATAGGCCAGCGCGTCGTCATAGGTAATGACCGGACGAACCTTGGGGATAATGCTGCGCTTGGACTGCTTGGCCGCGCTCTCGCTGATGACCTGCCACCGCTTCACCTTTTTCTCCGCACGCTTTTCATCCAGCTTCACGACGCAGTACTGCATCGCAACCGGAATGATCTCATATACGCCGAGCTCCACCGCTTTCTGGACAATATAATCCATGCGGTCTCCCTTCGGCAATGCCTGAAACAGATAGATTTTTGCCGAAAGCTCTGTGCCCGGTGCCTCCTCGTCCAGAATATCCGCCTGTACAAAATCGTCGGTCATCTCCGCAATCTCGCAAAAGTAATCCTGTCCGGACTCACTGCTGACACGAATTTTCTCTCCCGCACGCATCCGCAGGACATTTTTGATATGATTGACATCGCCGCCCGTGATGGTGATGTACTCTTTTCCGATCTGACTGTCTTCCACAAAAAACTGATGCATGTCGCTCCTCATCTGTATTCTGACCAACGCCGCCATTTCCAACCGGCCGTTCCGGCAAAAAAGGCGCCCTTCTCCGTCACTCGCGAATGGCCGTGATCCCGACCCACTCGCCCTGATGCGCAATCTCCGTGATGGTAAGCCCTGCCGCCTCAATGGCCGCAGCCACCTCATTCTCCTTAAAATCAATGATCCCGGAGGCGATAAAGAGCCCGCCCGGCTTCAGGAAGCGCGGAATCACCGGTGCGAGGGGAATGATCACGTCCGCGAGGATGTTCGCCACAGCGATATCGTAAGGCTTAACGCCGACCGTCTCCTGCAATTTCACATCGTCAATAAGATTTCCCTCATAAAAATCTCCCTGCTCCCGGCTCAGGTGATTGACCGCAAAATTTTCATATGTGGAAGTCAGGCAATCCTCATCAATGTCCGTCCCCGTCACATGGGCCGCGCCCAGCTTTAGACTGACAATGGACAAAATACCGCTGCCGCAACCCACATCCAGAAAATGAAGAGACGCCAATTTATCCTGAAATGCTTCCAGATACTGCATCTTCTTCACATACGGAATCGGATTGACGGAACCATCCTTCCTGCGTGTCTGCATATTTTTCAGGTCATCAAATTCTGCCCTCAGTTCATCAAGAAACAACGGGTCTATCACTTTATGGATATTTTCGATGGATGTATAGTGCATCCCTCCGGAGCGCCTGGTCTCCGGATTTAGAGTGCTCTCAAAAACCGCCCCAAAAATGGTGGGGCTGATCTGAGACCAGTTAAAGTTCTCGCTGGATTTAACCAGTATCAGCTCCCTGATCTCATCAGCGAAGGGTGGAATTTCAATATCATCATCCTCAAACAAGCCACCATTTACCCATGGGAATTTTGCCAGTGTCGGGTTGTCATCTTCAAGGTACGGCTCCCTGTCCTCCAATTTTGTATTAAGGATTTTAAACAGGTCCCGGATTGCAATCCGCATATGCCGGGCATCAAATTCCTGCAGATAGTCATGGAACTGGTTCCGGAAAGCAAATATCCCCGCATCCTCGGCATAAAGGCAGAATACAATCCTGACGCACAATTTATTC
>JAJQBM010000129.1 GCA_021203285.1 Clostridiales bacterium
AGGATCAACCGCTTATATACCTTTCCAATATCCCAATGACTCGGAACCGCATATCTTGCATTGGCAACATTATCAAATGTACCGCAAGTAATACCCGCCGCTTTAATCAAATCATCGCTCACCTGATCAATATTATCACTATGGTATACATCTGCCAGATCATATATTCTGGAAATGGTATCTTTCCCCAACGCATCCACAACATCTGCCCGCCTGTTCTTCGTCTTTCTGGCGATATAATCAATCAAACTGCAGGTATAAAAAAGATCATTACTCTTCTTGTCTTCCCGTCCGCTCATTTTTCAGAAACCTCCTCGCTCCCGACAAATTCCAGACACAGAAGTGCCGACTGTGTGCAAAAACAAATCTGATGCGTCGGATATTTAAATCTAGCCAATGTCCAGAACTGATTCCTTGTCAGAATACCGTCAATATAATCGGAAATGTAGTTATAAATCTGGTCATTCGCCATCGTCCCTATCACAATATCATAATTATGAGGCTCTCCGCGACGACAAGCAATAATAAAATCCAGCCATTCTTCCGACATATCTTTAAATTCCAAAATGTTTAATTCATCACTCATACGTACAGTATAGGTAGATAAAACCGGCGTGTCATATTTTCTCGCCCAGCGCTCTGCCTGCTCCCGAATAATTGTACAATAAAATCCCATACCGAAATCTTTTGTATTTCTTCTCTTTATAATTCTCGGATGCTCTACAGCCATATAACTGCCGTGATAAATCGTCATTTTCCCCATAAATATGCACCTCAACAGGATTCCTATGGTTTTGATTATAGAATACAGGGAAAAGAAAAGCAATATATAAAATGCTTTCTTTTCGCCAACACTTTTTATATATTTTTTCAGTCCCAAAGGAGGCTCCCTATGCACATCGTTTTCATCACCCCGGCCAGCGCGCTCCGGCGATTTCCGGTCTACCGTCTGGGAAGCCGTTTTTACGGACACTCCAACGCGATCACCGGGCCGCTGATTCTGGGCGGCATCCTGAAAAGAGCCGGTCATACCGTGGAGGTATATGAGGAATTAAACGGCCGGCTGCCGCTGCGGAAGTGTCTGGCAAAGGCAGATGTTTTTTCCATCTACACGATGACCTCAACCGCGCCCCGCGCTTACGAGCTGGCCGATATCATTCACGCCTGCTCCGACGCAAAGGTGATCATCGGCGGCATCCACGCCACCGCTATGCCCGAGGAGGCTGCCGCCCACGCCGACCATGTCATCACGGGCGAGGGGGAATCCGTCATTCTGGATGTGGTGGAGGGGCGGCTCACCGACCGCATCATTCGTACCGCGCCGCCGTCCGATCTGGATGCCCTGCCGCTTCCGGACTACAGCATTTTAAAAACATCCTGCGACTGCGCCAACATCATGACGACCCGCGGATGCACCTACCGCTGCACCTTCTGCACGACCTCTCGGATGTTTGCACCCTACCGCCAGCGCAGTGTGAACAGCGTCATCGAGGAGATCCGGATCTATAAAAATATGGGATTTCAGTACATGAATTTTGAGGATGATAATTTCACCGCGGACAAGGAGCGGGCAAAGGAAATCTGTCTCCGCATGATCGCGGAAGACCTGACCTTCCGGGAAACCTTTTTCTTCGGGCGGACCGATATGGCAGATGATGAGGAGCTGATGTCCCTTCTGGAAAAGGCGCATTTAAACCGGGTACTCATCGGAATCGAGTCATTGAATGAAAAAGCGCTGGAACAGATTCACAAGGGTCAGCACCGGGATGATATCGTCCGCGCCGCCGAGAACTGCCGCCGACACAAAATCCGCCTCATCGCCAGCGTCGTCCTCGGCCTTGACGCGGACACACGGGAGGATATCCGGAAAGCCGTCCGCTTTTCCAAAGATCTGGACGCCTACCAGCTACAGCCCGCCGTGCTCACGCCCTACCCCGGCACGCCGGTCTACCGGCAGTTTGAAGGGGAGAACCGGATGCTTGTTCCGGACTGGGAACAGTACGACATGATGAATGTTACCTTTCGCCCCAAAAACATGAGTGCATGGGAGCTGCAGGACGAATTCTATCACGCCGTCACGCACTTTTACACCTTTTCCTCCGCGTTTCGCATCGGCAAAATCTTCGGGTGGGGCTACATGGTCCGCCGCCTTGGGCTCGCATTTTTCTCCTATGCGGGAGCCTTCGGCGCGCGCTTCGCCGCCGACCACGCGAAGCAGACTTTCTACTATAAATTAAAACACGGACTCTACGAAAACGAGGTGGCTTACGCCGCCCCGATATTCCATCAATCGGTCTATGTTTTTACTTCGTCTGGATCTCGAGCAGCTTTCCTTTCAGCTCGTTCTCAATCCGCACCATCTCGGCCTCTGCCGCCTGACGCTTCTCGCGTCCCTCCGTCTGAATCTTCATGACCTCATCGAAAGTGGAGATCAGCGTCTCGTTCGTGTGCTTCAATGTCTCAATATCCACGATGCCCCGCTCGGACTCCTTCGCGGTCTCGACTGTGGCGGTCTTTAAGACATCCGCATTCTTGCGCAGCAGCTCGTTCGTCATATCGGTCACTTCGCGCTGTGCCTTTGCGGCCTGATTGGAGTGCTCGATGCCGAGCGCCAGCACCATCTGGCTCTTCCACAGCGGAATCGTGTTCACAATCGTGGACTGAATCTTTTCCGCCATCAGCGTGTCATTGTTCTGCACCAGCCGGATCTGCGGCGCCGTCTGAATGGAAATCACACGGGTCAGCTCCAGATCATGCAGCTTTTTCTCGAAGCGCTCACACTTATTCTCCAGATCCTTCGCCGCCTGCGCGTCCTCCGGAAGTCCGGAGCGGTTCGCCCGCTCTACTGCGGCTTTCAGATCATTCTCGCGAATCTCCGCCAGCTTTTTCTTACCGGCCAGAATGTACATGGACAATTCCTTAAAATAGGTAAGGTTCACATCGTACATCTTATCTAACAGGGCAATGTCCTTTAACAGAAGCTGCTGATGATTCTCCAACGCCTCACAGACGGTTGTGACATTGGTCTCCTCCTTTGCGTATTTCGCCTTCAGCGAGGTCGTCCGGTTCGCCGATTTCTTAAAGAGTCCCTTGAACCCCTTCTCATTCTCGTCAATCTCAAAGCTTTTCAGCTCCGTCACAAGGGAGGTCAGCATGCCGCCCACCTCGCCAAGATCCTTCGTCCGAACATTTTTCAGCGCCGTCTCGGAGAAATTCGCCATCTTCTTCTGGGTGCCGACGCCATACTGGAGGATTGCCTGAGAATTGTTGATGTCGATCTTCTGCGAGAACTCATCCACCATCTGAAACTCTTCCTCCGTCAGGTTATTCTCGCTGAACGCAGCCTCCTCCTCGGCCGCTGTCACCGCTGTTGTGCCTGTCACTGCGGACGGCAGCTCCTCGGTATCCGGAACCACATCAAAGGATAAGGTCGGTGTCGTTGTCATGTCTTTTACATCTGTGCTCATGTTTATAGCCTCCTGTCATAGATTTCCTGTATTTAAATGATGCGTGATTATGCCTTCGATTTCAGCTCGTCCTCCTTCAGGCCGTCCTGCGCCAGTATCGTGTGCAGAACAGAGATATCGGAAGAAATATCCCACGCCTGATCTTCAAACAAACTGTCCAGCAGCTTCTCAAACGCAACATTCAGTGTGTCAATCGTCTCCTCAATCTCGCGCTTCGTGGAGGAAATGTGCTCGCCCGATGCCGGCTGGCTGTCCAACTCGCGGTAGGCATCCAACAGCTTCTGCGTGGTGGGAAGATAGTAGCTCATCAGCTTGTTCAGATCCGGTGCCACCTCCGGATGGGCACGGACCACATCAAAGATCCGGGTCACCACCCGCTCCATGTAATCCAGCTTCGCCGAAATCTCCTCCCCCGGAATCGCCTCATTGCTCTCATGGATATGACGGATATAGGACTGTCCCTTCTCAATGAGTGCCCGGCATTCCAGCGGCAGATTTTCATCCGCCTCCTTTGCCGCCTGTTCCTTTTTGGTCTGCTGTGCCTGCTCCCGCTCCCTCTGCTGCTCCTGTGCCGCGTATTCGTTCTGCGCAGCGCGATACTCGTTGTACGCTTCGTCCGTAAGAATCAGGTAATTCTGTACACGGTCAATGTGCGCCTGATAAAACAACCGCTTGTCGATCATCTTCTGCAGGTCACGGACCGTATAGTCGATGGATTTGCCCACACGATCCGCCAGCTCACGGATCGGCACATTCACCCGCTGCCGCAGCATGCGGACATAGGACTGATACCGGCCGAGGAAACGGATCTTCCTTGTGCCGGCTACCGCCAATGCCACAGACAGCGCGGTCAGAACAGCAAAAAAAGCCGCAAAAAAAGCCGCTATCGCAATAACAAGGGGATCTCCGAACGAGGTAAGGGCGACCGCGAGAAACAAGACGCCGAAAATCAGCGCTGCCAGAACGCCGCCCACACACATGAGGATGCCAAGCACCCTTCCCCCGGGATATTGATTATACAAAACCGGCTGTGCGGACTGACCGCCGCGATAAGCGGCATTCTCACGATACTGATTCTGCCGTTCCCTGTTCGCATACCCCGGATCCTGCCAGCCGCCGTTTCCATAACGCGGTCCCGATCCCTGCCGGTAGGCTCCGCCCTGTCCCCGCACCGCATCGATCGTCTCATTGATAATATTGCCGACACTCCGGCTCAGGTTGGAAAAATCGCCGTACCGGATCGCGTCATCCACCCGGTCGAGAATCTGCTGTCCGAAATTGTCCCATCCGTTGTCTGTCATCATGATCTGTCCCTCACTCCGCCGTGCACAAAATCAGCCTGCAAGCAGTCGATTTCTCTTCTATGCATATCTGCACGGCTCATTGCTTACGTGGACATCGTATCACATTTTCAACCCAACAGCAAGAAAAACCCCGCAGCGATTCACGCTCACCGCTGGGTTCATCTTAATATTTCAAAAGTCAGAAAGCATTACTTGTTGGCGATTGCCTTTTTGATCTCCTCTGTGAGAAGCGGGACGATCTTGTTCAGGTCGCCGACGAGACCGTAATCGGCCACATCAAAGATCGGTGCATCCTCGTCCTTATTTACCGCAATGATAAGGTCGGACTCTTCCATACCGGCCACATGCTGGATGGCTCCGGAGATACCGATTGCGAAGTACACTTTCGGGCGGACCGTCTTGCCAGTCTGTCCCACCTGAAGGTCTTTCGGTTTCCAGCCGCTGTCCACCACCGCACGGGAGCAGGACACAGTACCGCCGACCACTTCCGCCAGATCCTCGAGGAGCTTGAAGTTCTCCGGGGAACCGACACCGCGACCGCCGGAAACCAGGATCTTCGCATCCTGAATGTCAACAACATCCGCGACATTCTTGACGATCTCCAGAATCTCCACATACTTGTTGTCCGGGGCGAATCCGGGGTTGTACTCCACAACATCCGCCTTTGCGCCCTCGATGGGAGCGATCTTCTGCATAACGCCGGGGCGGACCGTCGCCATCTGCGGGCGGTTGTCCGGGCAGGCGATCGTCGCGATCGTGTTGCCGCCGAAGGCAGGACGGGTCATGAGCAACTGGTTATGCTTCTGTTCCTTACCCGGCATCGCCACAAGCGGGAAATCACCGATTGCGAGGGATGTGCAGTCCGCAGTCAGACCGGTCTGTACACGGGCGGATACGCGGGGGCCGAGGTCACGGCCGATTGCGGTCGCGCCGACCAGCATGATCTCCGGCTTGAACTCATCAATCACGGATGCCAGTGCGTGGGTATACGGCTCTGTCCGGTATACCTCCAGCTCCTTGTCGTCCACCACGATCACCTTGTCAGCTCCGTATACGGCTAACTGGTCTGCCAGATTTTTTACATTGTATCCGATCAGGACGGCGACAACCTTCTCGCCCAGATCGTTTGCCAGATTCTTCGCCTCGCCCAGAAGCTCCAGCGCAATCGGGCTGATCTCATTATCTACCTGCTGAGCGAATACATATACGTCTTTGTACTGCTCGATTAAGGATTGTTCCATTGCTGCCATTGTAATCTCTCCCTTCTTTTATAAGCCGCAGACGTGCTTCTCTGTCATCTTGCCGATCAGATAAGCGACAGCTTCTTCTGTGTCAAGAGTCACCTTCTCACCGGCGCCTTTGCGGACCTTGTCGGATGCTTTCGCGATCTTGGTCGGGGATCCTGCCAGACCGATGTTGGCGTCGTCCAGTGTCTCCAGATCTGCTCTGCTCCATGTGGTGATCTCAGCGTCACACGCGTCAAAGATTCCGCCCGGAGTCATATATCTCGGCTCATTCAGCTCGGAGAGGCAGGTGATCAGGCAGGGCATCTTTGCCTTCAGCATATGATATCTGTCGTCAAACTGGCGCTGTACGATCACGGAATCGCCGTCGATCTTGATATCCTGTGCATAGGAGATAACCGGAATGTTCAGATGCTCGGAAATCTGCGGACCGACCTGTGCGGTATCGCCGTCGATTGCCTGACGGCCGGTGATGATCAGGTCATAGTCAAGCTTGCGGACAGCCGCCGCCACTGTGGAAGAGGTCGCCCATGTATCCGCTCCGCCAAGGCAGCGGTCGGTTACCAGAATCGCTTTGTCAGCGCCCATAGCCAGCGCCTCACGCAGCGCATCGGCCGCCTTCGGAAGGCCCATGGTAACAACGGTCACTTCCGCGCCGTACTGGTCCTTTAACCGCAGAGCCGCCTCCAGGCCTGCCTTGTCATCCGGGTTCATAATCGTGAGCATCGCTGCTCTGTTTAAAGTTCCGTCCGGATTGAACTGAACTCCACCTGCTGTATCAGGTACCTGTTTGATACAAACAACTACTTTCATCATTCACTCCTCCTACTTTAACAGATTGCCGGAAATGACCATACGCTGAACCTCACTGGTTCCCTCGTAGATCTCCGTGATCTTGGCATCGCGCATCATGCGCTCCACGTCGTACTCTCTGATATAACC
>JAJQBM010000241.1 GCA_021203285.1 Clostridiales bacterium
GGGATACAATCTATGGGAAAAGAATTGTCGACGGAACAGAGAGACCGGATTTTCCGCCTGCGGAAGATACGGGAAGGTTACGGCTACTCTCAGGAAGAGTTTGCGGATATTCTGAATATCAGTGTGTCCGCTTACAAAAAAATGGAGTCCTACGAGCGGCAGATTTCCATGGACAGTCTGGTCAAGCTGCATAAAAAACTGAAGATTTCAGCCGATTACATATTGTTTGGGGAGGAAACCGGTTCGGAGCAGGCGTGGGAGGCGGTGCTGAATTGTACGGATCCGGATAAATTGACAATCTTTTTGAACTTGTATCATTATTTTGCGGCGGATAAACAGAATATTTTCTCTTATGACAAGGATCAGATGCTGCGCTTTGATGAAATTTATCAGAGGATTGCGGCGGAACAGAGCGCAGAGAACGAAACGGAAAACTAGAGCGCGGGAGACGTTTGTGGTTTCCGTTTTCTTATGGACAAATCGTCTATAAAAATAGACGCTTTGAATAAATCTAAGGGGGGAAGAGTATTATGAAAAAGATGTACAAAAGTGTGGGGGAGAGAATTTTTATGGTGCGGAGTCTGCGCGGATACAGCAGAGAACACCTAGCCGAGATTGCAGATATCTCGCCCAAGTTTCTCTATGAAATCGAATTGGGAAAAAAGGGATTTTCCACATACACACTTGCAAAACTCTGCCGTGCGCTGGAGGTCAACAGTGATTATCTCCTGTATGGCTGCGGGAGACTGCAGTGCAGCAGACTCACGCAACCCTCTTGCTGGAATGTGGAGGAGAATCCTCCTGAATCATAACGGAAGTTTTTCATAGCCAGCGATTCCTGCCTTCAGTCTTTGCAGCCCGTTTTCCAGTGTAGAGCGGGGGCAGGCGATGTTCATCCGGAGGAAACCCTCGCCGGTCTTTCCGTAGGCCGCGCCGTTGGAGAGATACAGGCCGGTTTCCTTTCGGATAAAGGCGGCAAGATTTTCTTTCTTTTTCCATACATCCGTGCAGTCCAGCCAGAGCAGATAGGTCGCTTCGGATGGTACCAGCCGGATGGATGGGAGCTCGTTTTCGATGTATTCACCGACTCGTTTCCGGTTTCCGGAGATATAGGCGCGAAGCGCATCCAACCACTCACCGCCCTCCGTGAAAGCGGCGATGCTGACGGCGGCAGCGAAAGAGTTGGGCTCCGCCACCTCGTCCGTATTCAACGCGCGCCATACCTTGTGGCAGAGGAATTTGTCCGGCACGATGACGGCGGCGCTGTGAAGGCCGGCGATATTGAAGGCTTTGGTGGGCGCGATGCAGGTGATGCTGTTGTCCCGGCAGGTCTCCGACACGGAGGCGAAGGGGATGTAGCCGCGTCCGGGCTCCGTGAGGTCACAGTGAATCTCATCGGAGATGACAATCACATGGTGACGGGCGCAGAGCTCCCCGATGCGTGCGAGCGTATCCCGGTCCCAGATCTTCCCGATGGGATTGTGCGGGTTGCAGAGAATCATCATGCTTGTCTGCGGGTTCGCCAGTTTATTTTCCAGATCCTCCCAGTCGATGCGGTAGGAGGCGGTTTCCCGGTCATAAATCAGGGGATTTTCCAATACGTTCCGCCCGTTGTTTACGATGCAGTTGAAAAACATGTTGTAGACCGGCGTCTGGATCAGGACATTTTCTCCGGGGGAGGTCAGCTTCCGCACGGAGGTCGAGATCGCGGGGATCACGCCGGTGCAGAAAATCAGCCAGTCCCGCTCAATGCTGAGAGCATGGCGCGTGTCCCACCACCGGATGATGGAGGTGTACCATTCCTCCGGAAGCAGGGCGTAGCCGAAGATGCCGTGATCCAACTGCTCCTGAATGGCAGCGCGGATCGCCGGCGCCGTCTGAAAATCCATATCCGCCACCCACATGGGCAGTTCGTTTTCGGCGACCTTCCATTTCAGGGAGGAGGTGCCGCGGCGGTTAATGACTGTATCAAAATCGTATGTCATATCAAAGCTCCTTGTATGCTGTGTAATTGCAGGTTTTCTCAGACATCAGCATCTGCAGATAATCTTCGTTTTATCCGGGTCGATTTTATCCTTTTCCATGATGAGCTCCCCGATGCTCTCCGCCGTGATCGTGCCGGAGGAGGGATTCAACACGCTGTCAACCCGCGAGGAAATCTCGGCGTCCACAGAGGAATACTCGAAGGCCAGCGTCGTGTTGACGAGCTTGCAATTGCGCATCACAAGGTTGTCGATGTAGCACAGCCCCTGAAGGCTCTCGATAGTGCAGTTGATCAGGGTCAGGTTTTTCGCGTTCCATCAGAGGTACTCGCCGGTGATGAAGGAGTCCTCCACGGTGATATTCTCCGAGTTCCAGAGCGCGTCCTTGGAGAGCATCTTTGCGTTGCGGATGCGGGCGTTTTTCACCCCGTCAAAGGAATAATTGCCGACCAGTGTGAAATCGTCGATCTCCATGTCCGTGCAGTTCATGGCGAAGTAGTCGCCCTTCGCGTAGACGTGCCGGAGCGTGACATCGGTGCAGCTCCAGAGCGTCTCCACCGCGTCGGAGAAAGAGACGGTATCCAGTGTCAGCCCCTTACACCGGCGGAAATTCTTGGGCGCCTCGATCACGCAGTCCTTCACGGTGATATCATTCGTGTACCACACGCCGGCCCGGGCCATCTCGAACCATGTCGTCCGCTCGGCGCGGATGTGGTCACAGTACCAGAGGGGATATTTCCACCGGAACATGCAGTCGTACAGGGAAATATTGCTGCTCTCCTTTAAAGGGGACTCGCCGTCGTCAAAAATCGTATCATAAATCGTAAGGTCTTTTGAGGAGAACAGTGCGCGTTCTCCGGTTAAAAATTGCTGATGAATTACTTCAGACATTTTATCATCCTTTCTGCTGTCATGGAAGTCTATTTGTGATTACAAATTTACCTGACTCTGAATAATCACGCACATTGTATCAGATTGGAGAACAATAATCCAGTCATTTATTTTTGTGAAAGCGAAGATCGGGCGTTTCTTTTGGCTTTGCCCTGTGTTATACTGTGAGCATGTTCGGAACATGCGGTTTTGTGCTGCGGAGGAAAAGTGAAATGAGTGAATGGCAGAGACAGCACCGGTATATCACGCCGGTTAATATCACATTTGCGCTGATCAATGCAGCGGTTTATCTTGTGTTTGAGATCATGGGCGCCACAACGAGCGCATCCTTTATGTGTGAGCACGGTGCGATGTACCCGCCGGCGGTTCTCATCGAGGGGGAGTGGTGGCGTCTTCTGACCTCCTCCTTTCTCCATTTCGGGCTGCCGCATCTTTTGAATAATCTGGTGCTTCTGGTCTGCCTCGGCAGTTATCTGGAGCGGGCGTATGGGAAGATCCGTTTCCTTATTTTATACCTCGTCTGTGCGGCGGGCAGCAGCCTCGCCTCTCTGGGGCACATGGTGTACACCGGAGAGATCGCGGTGTCGGGCGGGGCCTCCGGTGTGGTCTTCGGGATGATCGGCGCACTGCTTTTCCTTGTTTTAAAAAATAAGGGGCGGTTTGAGGATCTCTCACTGCGGCGCTTCCTCCTGATGATGGCGCTGTCGCTGTATTACGGATTTTCCACGACGGGGGTGGACAATGCCGCGCATGTGGGCGGCTTGATCATCGGATTTCTGCTTGGGATTGTCTTTTTCCTGACAGAGAAACTAATGCGAGCGCTGCGGCCGCGGGTATGACGGGAGGAAAATATTGCATAAAAACGAAATCATCAAAATATACGGAACCGAATATAAAGAGATGACAAAAACACTTTTGACGAAGGCAAATCTGGCGGCACAGATTCCGTCGCCGGACATCCGGATCGGGATCAAGCCGAATCTGGTCTCGCCCACACCGGCGGACTACGGCGCGACGACCCACCCGGAGGTGGTGGCCGGCATCATCGAGTATCTGCAGGAGCATGGGTTCGACCGCATCGTGGTGCTGGAGGGCGCATGGGTGGGAGATAAGACCTCGGAAGCCTTTGAATACTGCGGATATCGGGCGTTGGAAGAGCAGTACGGGGTGGAGTTGTGGGACACTCAGACGGATTCTTTTCATGAGAAGGATTGTGCGGGGATGAAGCTCCATATCTGTGATATGGTGGACCAGATCGATTTTCTGATCAATGTGCCGGTGCTGAAGGGACACTGTCAGACGAAGATTACCTGCGCCTTGAAAAACAGCAAGGGGCTGATTCCGAATTCGGAGAAGCGGCGGTTTCACACGATGGGCCTGCACAAGCCCATCGCGCACCTCGGCGCGGGGATTCATCAGGATTTTATCGTGACAGACCACATCTGCGGGGATCTGGATTTTGAGGAGGGCGGCAATCCGGTGGTCCGCAACTGCGTTATGGCGGCGCGGGATCCGGTGCTGATGGACGCCTATGTCTGCCATCTCCTTCACTATAGCGTATCGGATGTGCCCTATGTCGGGATGGCGCAGCAGCTTGGCGTGGGGAGTGCTGATCTGGATTCGGCACAGATCATCACGGTCGGGGAAGAGCGGGAGGAGGAAATCAC
This sequence comes from Clostridiales bacterium, assembly GCA_021203285.1. Taxonomy (GTDB): domain Bacteria; phylum Bacillota; class Clostridia; order Lachnospirales; family Lachnospiraceae; genus Eubacterium_I. The sequence goes on from JAJQBM010000241.1 coordinate 4,541, forward strand.
CGCGCGGAAAAGAGTGCTGGCGGTGGAGTACGCGGTGGAGGAGGTGGACTCCTGCAGTGCCTGTTACGCCTCCCTGATTCCGGCGCTCGACCGGCTGCGGACGGAAGGTCTGCTGGAAAAGCTGGAGGAGAAAATCGCCATCGGTCAGGGGTACCGCAAAAAAAGCGGGCGTCTGGGCGTGGGGCTTTGCACGGCAGGTTTTGATGTCTGTGTCCGGGGCTGCCCGCCGACCGAGGAGCAGGTCTATCGGGAATTAAAGCGATATATTTTACAGAACAAAACGGAAAAGGAGAGGGAGAGACGATGAAAGAAGCAAAGATAAGTATTGATCGGGATTACACGGTTGCGGAGACAGACCCGCGCATCTACGGGTCCTTCATCGAACATCTGGGGCGCGCGGTTTACGGGGGCATTTACCAGCCGGGGAGCCCGCTGTCGGATGAGCGCGGATTTCGGAGGGATGTCCTTGAACTGATCCGCGAGGCGCGCGTACCGCTGGTGCGTTATCCGGGCGGTAATTTTGTGTCGGGATACCACTGGGAGGACGGCGTCGGACCGAAGGAAAAGCGGCCGTCCCGTCTGGAACCGGCATGGAGCGTGATTGAGAGCAACCAGTTCGGCTTAAATGAGTTTATGGAGTGGTGCCGGGCGGCGGGAACGGAGCCGATGATGGCGGTCAATCTGGGAACGCGCGGCGTGGAGGACGCAAAAAATATCATCGAATACTGCAACATAGAGAAGGGATCATATTACAGCGACCTCCGGCGGGCGCACGGTGTGAAAGCGCCCCACAATATCCGGCTCTGGTGCCTTGGAAACGAGATGGACGGCCCGTGGCAGATGGGCCACAAGACGGCGGATGAGTACGGCCGCACGGCGGAGGAGGCGGGGCGGATCATGCGGATGGTCGATCCCGATATCGAGCTGGTCGCCTGCGGAAGCTCCAGCCTCGCCATGCCGACCTTCGGAAGCTGGGAGGGGACTGTGCTGGAGCACTGTTATGATCAGGTGGATTATCTGTCCCTCCACACCTACTACGGCAACCCGGAGGATAACACGCCGGACTTTCTGGCAAGCAGTCTGGCTATGGATGATTTTATCCGATCGGTGGTGTCGATCTGTGACTGTGTCAAGGCGAAAAAGCGCAGCAAAAAGCAGATCAACCTGTCTTTTGACGAGTGGAATGTCTGGTATCACTCGAATGAAGAGGACAAAAAACTGGAGCGGTGGATACAGGCGCCGCATCAACTGGAGGACATTTATAACCATGAGGATGCGCTTCTGGTCGGGAGCATGCTGATTACGCTCCTGCGCCATGCGGACCGTGTGAAGATTGCCTGCCTCGCACAGTTGGTCAATGTCATCGCGCCCATCATGACCTCGGACACCGGCGCGTGGTGGCAGACGATTTTTTATCCGTACATGCATGCCAGTGTTTACTGGAGCGGGACGGTGCTGGATACGGTGGTGAAGTCTCCCTCCTATGAAAGTGTTTACGGGGATGCGCCCTATCTGGATGCGGTCGTTGTGGCGAATGAGGAGCGGGAGATCCTGGCAATTTTTACCGTGAATAAAGACATGGCGGAGGAACTGAGCGTGAGCTGTGATCTTCGTCAGTATGCGGGCTATGAGATTCTGGAGCATCTGGAGCTGACCCACGCAGACCGGAAGGCTGTGAACACACAGGCGGCGCCGGACGCGGTGAAGCCTTACGCGAGCAGCCGCAGCCGGATTGATGCGGGGAGGTTGACGGCTGTCCTGTCCGCGGGGAGCTGGAATGTGATCCGGCTGGGCAGGGGGAAGACGGGCGGAAAGTGATTCGGTTTTCCGGATAGGCAAATGATAATTGGAATGACGGGAATCCGACAAAACCGGGGGAATCTGTTGGTTGATTTTGTAGTGGCAGGAGGATAGAATATCCTACATAACTACTTGGAAAAGGGGAGAAAATGTATGCCGATCAAGATACCGGATTCGCTGCCGGCCACTGCCGTTCTGGAAAGCGAAAATATCTTTGTGATGACGGAATACCGCGCGATCCATCAGGACATCCGTCCCGTGAATATATTGATTTTAAATCTCATGCCGACAAAGGAAGTGACGGAGACGCAGCTTCTGCGCAAGCTCTCCAACACGCCGCTGCAGATCAAGGTGGAGTTTTTACAGACCTCCACTTACACGCCGCAGCATGTGGATTCGCAGCACATGGAGTCCTTTTACACGACCTTTGACAAGGTGAAAAACCGCTGGTTCGACGGGATGATTATTACCGGCGCGCCGTTGGCGGATGTGGCCTATGAGGATGTCTATTACTGGGATGAGCTCTGCACGATCATGGAC
>JAJQBM010000026.1:0-415 GCA_021203285.1 Clostridiales bacterium
GAACAGAATGGTACAGAAGAAGATCTCACAGGCTGTAATCCGCAGACTGCCGCGGTATTACCGTTATTTAAGAGATCTGCTGGACGAGGGTACGGAGCGGATTTCGTCGAATGAACTGAGTGCCAGAATGAAAGTGACTGCCTCACAGATACGGCAGGATTTGAACAATTTCGGCGGTTTCGGGCAGCAGGGATACGGATATAATGTCCAGTATCTGTATGATGAGATCGGCAAGATTCTCGGTCTGGACTGCCACCACAACATCATCGTGGTCGGAGCCGGAAACATGGGACAGGCGCTTGCGAATTATGTGAATTTTGAAAAGCGCGGGTTTATCATGACCGGTCTGTTTGATGTCAATCCGGATCTGATCGGCAAAACGATCCGGGGGATTCCGATTCTGCATGTGGATGAT
>JAJQBM010000026.1:425-6682 GCA_021203285.1 Clostridiales bacterium
ATCGCGGTTTTATGCTGTCAGGGCGGCTTTATGTGTCACCGCTTATGAGCTTAAACAGGATCCGGGGGATTCAGTTTGAGAAATTGGATGATCTGGATACTTTCCTGAAGGAGCATGATGTGGACATTGCGGTTCTGACGCTTCCGAAGGGGGAGGCGGAGAGCGCGGCGGAGAAGCTGGTCAGTCTGGGAATTCATGCCATCTGGAATTTCGCCCATCTTGACCTGAATCTTCCGAAGGATGTGGTGGTTGAGAATGTTCATCTGTCCGACAGCCTGATGCAGCTATCCTATAATATCGTAAAGAATAAAACAAACGAATAATACATATTGTGGGAAGGAGGAACTTTTGCGCGACATGAGTTCCTCCTCTTGTTACGAACAGGAGGTTCCGATGAAATATGTTTTGACAGCAGCACAGATGCAGCAGTGCGATGCTAACACGATGGGGAAGTTTAAGATGCCCTCGGCGGTTCTCATGGAGCGCGCAGCGTTGGCCGCTGTTGGAGAAATCGAAGAGCGGTTCCCTGTTCCCAGTGTGCGTGTCCTTCTTGCCTGCGGGACGGGGAATAACGGCGGCGACGGGCTTGCCATGGCGCGGCTTCTTTTCCTGAAAGGGTATTCGGTTCAGATCCTTTTTCCGGGGAATGAGGAGAAATGCAGTGCGGAGGCGGCAAGGCAGCTCTCGATTGTCCGCGAATATGGGATTCCGGTTGTGAATCAGTATCCGGAAGGGACGTTTGACGTGATTGTGGATGCGCTTTTCGGAATCGGGCTTTGCCGGGAGATTGGCGGAGTGTACCGGCAGATGATTGAGCGAATGAACGGGGCGGACGCATGGAAGCTGGCGGTGGATATCGCCTCCGGCATTTCCGCGGACAACGGGGCGGTGATGGGCATCGCTTTTCGCGCAGACCGGACAGCAACATTCGGTTTTGCAAAGATCGGACAGCTTTTACACCCGGGGGCTGCATACACGGGAGAACTGAGGGTGGAGGATATTGGGATTGACCGGTACAGCCTCTGCGGGTTTCAACCGGCGGTCCGGATGCCGGAGGCGTCGGATCTTTCGCTTCTGCCGCCGCGGCAGGATGATTCCAATAAGGGAACCTATGGGAAAGTATTGATTTTTGCCGGCTCTTACAATATGGCGGGGGCTGCGGCATTCTCGGCAAAGGCGGCTTACCGGGCCGGCGCAGGTCTGGTTAAGGTCGCGACGGACGCCTTAAACCGCACGATCATTCAGAATCTTGTGCCGGAGGCTGTTCTTGCCACATGGGATGAGCGGACAGATATGGACCGGTTCGCGGAGGAACAGATTGCGTGGGCGGATGCGGTGATCATCGGTCCGGGAATCGGACGTTCGCGCCGGGCGCAGGAGCTGGTGAAAAGCGTTTTGGAAAGAGCGAAGGCGCCTTGTCTGGTGGATGCGGACGGCCTGAATATTCTTGCAGAGAATATGGATTGGATTGATAGCGACAGAGAGAATCTGGTGCTGACGCCGCATCTGGGAGAGATGGCGCGCCTGCGCAAAATGTCCGTTGCGGAGATAAAAAAAGATCTTCTCGCGGTTGCAGAAGCATTTTCATCGCGCTATAATGTGGTGGTTGCCCTGAAGGATTCACGGACCGTCACAGCGGCGCCGTGCGGCCGGGCATACATCAATACGACAGGAAACCACGGAATGGCGACCGGAGGCTCCGGAGATGTTCTCTCCGGTGTCATCGGAGCGCTTCTCGCGCGGGCGGTACCGGCGGAGGATGCGGCGGCGCTGGGCGTGATGATTCACGGAATGGCAGGGGACGCGGCCGCCGGGACAGTCGGCAAAACGTCCATGACGGCTTCGGACATCATCGACGGACTGTGTGCCGTTCTCAGATAACAGGAAAGAAGGCTTTTGCATAATATGAAACAACACAGCAGAATCTGTGCACAGATTGATCTGGATGCCTTTGAGCATAATCTGAATGAAATTAAGCGGGTGATTTCGCCGGACACAAAGATCTGTGCCGTGATCAAGACGGACGGATACGGTCACGGCGCGTCGGTTCTCGCCTCGGTTATGGAGGGGCGTGAGGAGATCTGGGGATATGCGGTCGCAACCGTGGAGGAGGCCGTGACACTGCGCGATGGTGGGATTGAAAAGCCAATCCTGATTTTGGGATATGTCTTTGAGGAGGATCTGGATACCCTGATCGATCTGGATATCCGTCCGACCGTGTTCTCCCTTGCGGTGGCGGAGGAGCTTTCCGCGGAGGCGGTTCGCAAAAAACGTGCCGTACACATTCACATCAAACTGGATTCCGGTATGGGGCGCATCGGGTTCCCCTGCTGTGAAGAGACTATTGAAATCATTGCACAGATTGCGAATCTGCCGAATATTGTGATAGAGGGGATTTTTACACACTTTGCACGGTCGGATGAGCGCGACAAGTCATGGTCGATGCGGCAGGCGGAGCGCTTTTTTTCCGTGACGGACGGCCTTGTGCAGCACGGAATCCGGATTCCGATCCGGCATATCTCAAACAGCGCCGGAATCATTGATCTGCCGCAGTACAATCTTGATCTTGTGCGGGCCGGGATCATCCTTTATGGTCTCTGGCCTTCGGATGAGGTGAATCGGGAGTCAGTGGATCTGCGGCCGATTCTGACCTTGAAGAGTCATGTGGTTCATGTGAAAACCATGACGGACGGGGAGCCGGTCAGCTACGGCGGCACCTACCGCGTGAGCGGGACGCAGCAGATCGCGACGATTCCGGTGGGCTACGGGGACGGTTATCCCCGGGCGCTTTCAAATCGGGGATATGTCCTGATTCACGGGCAGAAAGCGCCGGTCTGCGGCCGCATCTGCATGGATCAGTTTATGGTAAATGTCACAGGAATTCCGGATGTAAAGCCGGGGGACGAGGTCATTCTGGTCGGCGGCGGGATTACGATGGAGGAGATCGGCACGCTGTCCGGACGGTTTAACTATGAGTTTGCCTGCGATCTCGGGAAGCGGATTCCCCGCGTATATTGCAGGAACGGACAGATCGCGGAGGACGTAATCGAACAAAACAAAGACTGAACCGGAAAATCGCGCCGATTTTGAATACACTCACCGATAACGGGGATAATACATATAAAACCTGAATTGGAGAGTGTGAGATGGTAATTCGCAGAGGGGATGTCTATTACGCAGATTTGAGGCCGGTGGTCGGCTCGGAGCAGGGCGGTGTCCGTCCGGTTCTGGTTATCCAGAATGATGTGGGCAACCGGCACAGCCCGGCCGTGATCTGTGCGGCGGTCACATCCCGCATGAACAAAGCAAAGCTGCCGACACACATTGAGCTCAGCGCAGCCCGGTACCATATGGTGAAGGATTCCGTGATTCTTTTGGAGCAGCTGCGGACCATAGATAAAATGCGCCTGAAGGACAAAATCTGCCACCTTGACGGGGACATTATGAGAAAAGTAAACCGGGCACTGGGTATCAGCCTTGAACTGGATACATAGCTTGACTATTCGGGGTATAACTGCTATCACATTCAGTGTATTTGATTTGAACAATTACTAGAATATACATGGAAAACAGGGAGGAAAAAGGATGTCGGGACATTCAAAGTTTGCCAACATCAAGCACAAAAAAGAAAAAAATGACGCGGCAAAAGGGAAAATTTTTACAGTGATCGGACGTGAGATCGCGGTTGCGGTAAAGGAAGGCGGGCCGGACCCGGCCAATAACAGCAAGCTTCGCGATGTGATCGCCAAGGCAAAGGCCAACAATATGCCGAACGAGACGATCGACCGCGGGATCAAAAAGGCGGCCGGCAACGCGGCTTCCGTCAATTACGTGGCGGCTACATATGAGGGCTACGGCCCCGGAGGGACGGCGATCATCGTCGACACGCTGACAGACAACAAAAACCGCACGGCGGCCAATGTCAGGAGTGCCTTTACCAAGGGCAAGGGGAGCATCGGCACACAGGGCTGTGTCTCGTTCATGTTTGACCGCAAGGGGGAGATCATCATCGACCGCGAAGAGTGTGAGATGGACGCGGATGATTTGATGATGCTTGCTCTGGATGCGGGCGCGGAGGATTTCACGGAAGAAGAGGACAGCTTTACGGTGATCACGGATCCGGACTCTTTCAGCGATGTGAGACAGGCGTTAGAGGAGGCCGGCATCGACATGGCGAGTGCCGAGGTTACGATGATTCCGCAGAACTATGTGGAACTGACCAACGAGCAGGATATCAACAATATCAACCGGATTCTTGATCTGCTGGACGAGGATGACGATGTACAGCAGGTATATCATAACTGGGATGAATAACAGGGGGAGGGGGTTTTATGAAGAAGGTTTTATTTGCAGCGTCTGAGTGCGTACCGTTTATCAAGACCGGAGGGCTGGCCGATGTGTGTGGTTCGCTTCCGAAGATGTTTGACAAGGAGGAGTGGGATATCCGGGTTGTGATCCCGAACTATTCCTGCATTCCGGAGCAGTACCGTCATGAATTTCAGTATGTGACGCATTTCTATATGGGAACCGGCTCTTATGTTCCCTATAAGTATGTGGGCGTATTGTCATATGTGCTGGACGGGATTACATATTATTTCATCGACAATGAGGAGTATTTTAACTGTTTCCTTCCCTACGGCAACATCCGCTATGACATTGAGAAGTTCTGCTTCTTTGATAAAGCGGTTCTGTCGATGCTGCCGCTGATCGGATTCCAGCCGGATCTGATCCACTGCCATGACTGGCAGACCGGATTTATCCCGGTCTATTTAAAAACCGAGTTTCAGGGGGATATGTTCTTCTGTGGCATGAAGTCCATGATGACCATCCACAATCTGAAGTTCCCGGGCATCTGGGATGTGAAGACCATGATGGGGCTTACCGGCCTGCCGAAGGAGCTGTTCACGCCGGATAAGCTGGAGTTCAAGAAGGACGCCAACATGCTGAAGGGCGGCCTTGTCTACGCGGATTACATCACGACGGTCAGCGACACCTATGCGAGAGAGATTCAGACGCCGTACTACGGCGAGGGCCTTGACGGGCTGATGGCGGCGCGGCATTTTGATATGCAGGGGATTGTAAACGGGATTGACTACGATATTTACAATCCGGCGACGGATCCGAAGCTGTATGTCAATTACGACGCAGACTCCTTCCGCAAGAAGAAGTTCCAGAACAAGCTGAAGCTGCAGGAGCAGCTCGGTCTTGCCGTGGATAAGCATAAATACATGATCGGCTTGGTTTCCCGCCTGACGGACCAGAAGGGACTGGATCTGATCGATCAGTGCTTTGAGGGTATTGTGGATGATTGCACGCAGTTTGTCGTGATCGGCACCGGCGAGGAACAGTATGAGAACATGTTCAAATATTATGCATGGAAGTATCCGGACCGCGTCTCCGCGAATATCTGCTATGACGCGGATCTGGCGCAGAAGCTCTATGCGGCAGCGGATGCCTTCCTGATGCCGTCCCGGTTTGAGCCCTGCGGCCTGACTCAGTTGATGGCCTTCCGTTACGGAACGGTTCCGATTGTCCGTGAGACCGGCGGCCTGAAGGATACGGTGGAGCCTTATAATGAGTACGAGAACACCGGAACCGGTTTCTCCTTCTCGGCTTACAATTCCGAGGATATGCTCCATGTGATCAACTACTCCAAGGAGGTCTATTTTGACAAAAAACGTCAGTGGAACCAGATGGTGGAGCGGGGCATGCGGGCCGATTTCTCGTGGGGTGTTTCCGCGGGAAGATATCGCGATCTCTACAATTTCCTGATCGGGGAATAGATGAAAATCAGATCAGTCGCCGGATAGCCGGCGGCTGATTTTTTCTGCATATTTCCTTCATGCCGGATGTCAAAGAGGATGTATAGAAAAACAGGATCGGAAAATACTAAATACAACCTAAAAACAGGCATCAGGACAGAACGGAGAGATATGCATGGAAAAAGAAGAAGAGATTAAAACAGAGGAAATTCGGGACTTCGGACAGTTCCGGATGAGCCATAGCCGGCAGGAGCACAGCGTGTATCTTTTGTCGATCATCGGAGAGATTGAAGGGCATGAGTGTCTGGCGTCCACGGCAAAAACCACGAAATATGAACATGTCCTGCCGAAGCGGGCAGAAGTGGAGGATGACGCCGGTGTGGACGGCGTTTTGGTCTTGTTAAATACCGTCGGGGGAGATGTGGAGTCCGGTCTGGCGATCGCGGAGATGATCGCGTCGCTTAGCAATCCCACCGTGGCGCTGGTACTGGGCGG
>JAJQBM010000020.1 GCA_021203285.1 Clostridiales bacterium
ATCTTTATCATTATTTTTGTTGCGGCCCATTACAGCCTGTATCTGGATCCGGAGCTGGGGCTGAGTCATGGGTACGCGCTGTTTGTCCTGTCCATGCTGGGCGGGGTGGCGGCCGGCCTGCTGATTGCGGTGAAATCCTCGGTGGACGAGAAGTATAAGATGCTGGCAAACACGGTTTTGTTTTTTGTGATGCCGATTTTGTCTATGCAGATGGTGGAGTGCTTTAACAGCAAGTATATCTGGAATTTTACGGTGAAAACCGGTCTTGCCAACTATATGACCTATCTGGTATTCTACCTGATTTTCTGGCTGATCACGGGAAGATACCACATGACGGGTCTCATTGTGAACATCGCACTCTATATATGGTCACTGATCAATTATTTTGTCGAGCTGTTTCGCGGGACGCCGTTTATCCCCTCGGATATTGTGACCATCGGAACCGGTATGGATGTGGCCGACGGCTATACCTATGAGCTGAGTTGGAACATTATTCTGGGGTCGATTATTTTTTTCCTGATTTACCTTATCAACAAGCACAGTGTGAATGTGAAACCGAAAAAGCTGAAGTTTAAGCTGCTCTCGCGTTTTGCTGCCGCGGGGTATCTGGCGGTGGTCCTGATTTCTTTTTTCTTTACGGATTTCTCCACCAATACGGGGTATAAGCCGGATTTCTGGAACCAGGCCAGAGGATATCACAAGACGGGATCGTTTTTCAATTTCTGTCTGAACACGAAGTATCTGATCGTGCAGAAGCCCTCGGGATATGATGCGGCGAGTGTGGAGGATTCTCTGGAAGAGGTGCTCGCGGAGACCGGTGTGGATCCGGACAGCGACACTTCGATCAACATTCTCACCGGAGAAAATGATTATACGGCATCGGCAGACGGGGAGTACCCGAATATCATTTTTATCATGAATGAGTCGTGGTCTGACCTGAGCCATCTGGGCGATCTGGAGACCAATAAGGAATATATGCCCTTTATCAACAGCCTGACGGAGAATGTGATTAAGGGCTATGTGACCGTCCCGGTATTCGGCGCGGGCACCAGCAACAGCGAGTATGAGGCGCTGACAGGCAATTCAATCTCATTTTTGCCGGCGGGCTGCAACGTATACCAGCCCTACCTGAAGGATGAGACGCCGTCGCTGGTGTCGACACTGTCGACGCTCGGATATTCCCTGACCGCATACCACCCGTATTATGGCTCCGGTTGGAACCGGGAGACGGTCTACCCGCTGCTGGGGTTTGATGATTTTGTCAGCATCGAGGACTTTATCGACGAGGATATTATCGATACCTACAAGGCGAATAACAGTGTGCTTGAGTATGAGGCGCTGCTGGAGGAGCGGTACGAGGACGGCGATGAGATGCTGCTTCGGCGGTTCATCAGCGATTCCTATGATTATAAGATGGTGGAAGAGATGTACGAGGAGAGCGATGAGGACGAGCCGTTTTTCATCTTTAACGTGACCATGCAGAACCACGGCGGGTACACGGTCTTCTACTCGAACTTTTACCATCAGATTTACGCGACCAATCTGTCCACGTAATATACAAAGGCCAACCGCTACCTGTCTCTTGTGAAAGAGACGGACTCCGCTTTTGAGGAGCTGGTGGAGTATTTCTCTGAGGTGGATGAGCCGACGATCATCTGTATGTTCGGCGACCATTATCCGTCTCTGGGGGATGATTTCTATGAAGAGCTCATGGGAGTGGACAGTCTGGATAACCTGACGACGGAGCAGGAGATGAGCCGGTATGAGACGCCGTTCATCATCTGGGCCAACTATGACATTGAGGAGGCGGAGGTGGAGAATATCAGTGTAAATTACCTCTCCACGCTGCTGTCTCAGGTCGCGGGGCTGCCGCAGACGCAGTATAACAAGTATCTGTCTGTGCTGTATCAGTCGCTTCCGGTTATCAGCTCGGTCGGCTATGTGGATTCCGAGGGCGTTTATTATGCCTCTGATGAGACGACGCCTTACACGGATCTTCTGCACACATACAACTGCATTGCCTACAATTCGCTGTTGGATTCAGAGAATCGGGCGGACAGCATATTTTATCTGGATGAATAGGCTGAGAGGAAAAGGGGATCGCCGCGGGCGGCCCTTTTCTTTCACCGAGAGATTAGCAAGCGCTAACTCTGGAAAGAAAATCCTTTTCACTTCTAATAAAGTATGTTATACTTGTCGGTAACTTATCTGATTTGGACGGGGAATTGTTATGGGTGCTGATGTAAAGCTGAAGGGCAGATTAAAAACATATATTATGCTGCCGGTCTGGCTGACTGTGCCGTTTGCGGCACTGGCTGTTATTATATGTTTCTGCAATCTGACGGCCGGGCTCTGGAGTGTCTTTTTCGTTGCGGTATATTTTGCTCTGGTGATGGTCTTCTTCCGCAGGAGCAGGCGGACGGTTTTGAATGAGATGATCGATTTCGCGACGCATTACGGCACGATACAGCGCCGCCTTCTGGATGAGTTCGAGGTGCCCTATGCGATTCTGGATCAGAATGCACGGCTTATGTGGATGAACCGGCAGTTCTGCGAGCTCACGGGGAAGGCGAGGAATTACCATTCTTCCATCACGGGTATTTTCCCGCAGATTACAAAGGAGCGGATCAGCAAAGAGCCCCAGCTCAATGTACAGGTCACGAAGGATGACAGGATTTTCCGCGCCAGTATCGGACGGATCGATTTCTCAAAGATGATCGAGAACAGCACGGGGCTGGAGACCGACGAATCGGATCAGTTCCTCACGATCATGTATCTCTTCGACGAGACGCTGCAGCATCAGTATCTGCAGGAGAAGCAGGACATGCAGATGGTGCCTGCGCTGGTCTATATTGACAATTATGAAGAGGTTTTAGACAGCGTGGAGGAGGTAAAGCAGTCTCTTCTGGTTGCGCTGGTGGACCGAAAGGTAAACAAATATTTTGCCGGGCAGGGCGGCCTGGTAAAGAAAACGGAGAATGATAAGTATTTTATCGTGTTCCCGCATAAGTCGCTGGATGAGATGGCGCAGGATAATTTCAGCCTGCTGGAGGATGTCAAGTCCCTGAAGGTGGACAATGAGATGGCGGTCACACTCAGCATGGGCATCGGCGATGTCGGGAGCGATTACGCGAAAAACTACGGCTACTCCCGCATGGCGATCGATCTGGCGCTGGGACGCGGCGGCGATCAGGCCGTGATTAAGACAAAGGATAAGACATTCTATTACGGCGGCGCCAGCCGTCAGGTGGACAAGACCACGCGGGTCAAGGCCCGTGTGAAGGCGCTTGCCCTCCGCGAGATTATGATCAGCCGGGATAAGTTTTACATCATGGGACATCATATCATGGATATTGATTCCCTCGGGGCGGCGATCGGTATTTTCTGCGCGGCGCGGCAGCTCGGGAAGCAGGCGCAGATTGTTCTGGATACGGTTACAACGACGCTTCGTCCGTTCCGGGAGTGTTTTGTCCCGGAGAAGGGGTATCCGGAGGATATGTTTATCTCCTGTCAGGATGCGCTGGAGGAGATCAACAGCCAGACGGCGCTGGTCGTGGTGGATACCAACCGGCCTTCCTATACAGAGTGCCCGGAGCTTCTCACGAAAGCCCGGACGATTGTCGTGTTTGACCATCACCGACACGGCGAGGAGGTGATCCGGAATACGGATCTTTCCTACATCGAGCCCTATTCCTCCTCCGCCTGCGAGATGATTGCGGAGGTTCTGCAGTACTTTGACGAGGATATCAAGCTGTCCGCTACGGAGGCGGATGCGATTTACGCGGGCATTCTTGTGGATACGAGCAACTTTATGACCAAGACCGGCGTGCGGACGTTCGAAGCGGCGGCATATCTGCGCCGTTGCGGGGCGGAGACAACGCGGGTGCGCAAGATGATGCGGAACGATATGAACGCGTATAAGGCCAGGGCAGAGGCGATCCGCCATACGGAGGTGTACCGCGGATCCTACGCCGTCAGTATCTGCCCGACGGACAATATCGAGAGCCCGACCGTGGCCTGCGCACAGGCGGCGAACGAGCTGCTGAATATCACCGGGATCAAGGCATCCTTTGTCCTCACGGAGTACAACGGAAAGATATATATCAGTGCAAGGTCGATTGATGAGATTAATGTTCAGCAGATCATGGAGCGTCTGGGCGGCGGCGGACACATGAATTCCGCGGGAGCCCAACTGACCGGGTGTACGGTTCTGGAAGCCCGGAGGACGATTGAGAATACGCTCGATGAGATGCTGGACCGGTAAGCGGGAAGAAAAGGAGGAAGAAGGATGCAGGTTATTTTATTGCAGGATGTGAAATCCCTCGGGAAAAAGGGTGAGGTCGTAAAGGCCAGCGACGGATATGCAAGGAACGTGATTCTTGCCAAAAAACTGGGGCTTGAGGCGACCGCAAAGAATATGAATGACTTAAAGCTGCAGAACCAACACGCGGAGAAGGTGGCGGAGCAGCAGCTGGAGCATGCGAAGCAGCTGGCGGAAGACTTAAAGGACAAGCAGGTTGAGGTGAAGATCCGTGCCGGGGAAGGCGGCCGCACCTTCGGCTCTGTCTCCGCGAAGGAGATCGCGGCGGCGGCGAAGGAGCAGCTGGGGCTTGATCTTGACCGCAAGAAAATGGTTTTACCGGAGCCGATCAAGGCGTTGGGAACCTATGAAATCACGGTAAAGCTTCACGCGAAGGTTACGGGGATGCTGAAAGTAAAGGTGACGGAAGCCTGACGTGTCTGCGACAAGGCGGGAAGTGACGGAGGATATACCATGGAGGAAGAACTGATAAAACGGATCATGCCCCACAGCCTGGAGGCGGAGCAGTCCGTGATCGGATCCATGATGATGGACAGGGACGCCATCCTGACGGCAACGGAGATGCTGGATAAGGATGACTTTTATCACCAGCAGTATGCCATTTTGTTTGAGACGATCGCCGAGCTCTTTAATGCAGGAGCGGCGGTTGACACGATCACATTGCAGAATCGCCTCCGGGAGAAATCCGTCCCGCCTGAGATCAGCAGCCTGGAGTACATGGGAGACCTGATCACATCGGTGCCCACTTCCGCCAATGTCCGCTATTATGCGCAGATTGTCCGGGATAAAGCGGTTCTGCGCAGGCTGATCCGGACGACGGAGGAGATTGCGGACGCGTGCTATCTGGGACAGGACGGGCTGGATGCGATTCTGGACGACACGGAAAAACGGATTTTCCATCTCCTTCAGAGCCAGATGGGCGGCGACTATGTTCCAATCAAGGAAGTGGTTCTGCAGGCTCTTGACCGGATTGAGCAGGCATCCAGAAATCAGGGGACGGTGACGGGGATTCCCACCGGTTTTGCGGATTTGGATTACCGTCTGTCCGGGCTTCAGAAGTCGGATTTGATTTTGCTGGCTGCCCGGCCCTCGATGGGAAAAACGGCGCTGGCGCTGAATATCGTCCAGTATGTGGCCTTTCATGAGCAGCTTCCGGTTGCCATATTCAGTCTGGAGATGTCTAAGGAGCAGCTGGTAAATCGTTTGTTTTCTCTGGAAGCGCGGGTGGACGCGCAGCTTCTCCGCAGCGGAAACCTCTCGGATTCCGACTGGGAAAAGCTGATCGAGGGAGCGGGGACGGTCGGCAGCTCCCATCTGATCATTGACGACACGCCGGGGATTACGGTTTCGGAGCTGCGCAGCAAATGCAGGAAGTATAAGCTGGAGCATGATTTAAAGCTTGTCGTCATCGATTACCTGCAGCTGATGTCCGGTTCCAGGAGAACGGATTCCCGTCAGCAGGAAATCTCGGATATTTCCCGCGCCTTAAAGCAGATCGCAAGGGAGCTTCAGGTTCCGGTGCTGGCCATATCGCAGCTCTCCCGTCAGGTGGAGCAGCGCCCCGACCACAGGCCGATGCTCTCCGACCTCAGGGAGTCCGGCGCGATCGAGCAGGACGCGGATGTGGTGATGTTCCTCTATCGCGACGAGTACTATAATAAGGACTCGGACAACAAGGGGATTGCGGAGCTGATTATTGCCAAGCAGAGGAACGGCCCGATCGGTACGGTAAATCTGGTATGGCTGCCGCAGTATACAAAGTTTGCGAATCTGGAAAAATAAAGGAGGGATGTCTCTATGCAGATCCATCAGTCAGCGGAAGATTATCTGGAGTGTATTTTAAAATTGAGCAAAGTCCGGCCGGTCGTGCGGTCGGTTGACATTGCGACAGAGATGAATTTTTCCAAGCCAAGCATCAGCGTGGCCATGAAAAATCTGCGCACGAACGGATATATTAATGTGGACGAGTGCGGCTTTATTACGCTCACGGACGCGGGTATGGAGATCGCCTCCAGCATATATGAGCGCCATCTTCTTCTGAAAGAATGGCTGGTGTTCCTCGGAGTGGATGAACAGATCGCGGAGGACGATGCCTGCAAGATCGAGCATACGCTGAGCAAAGAGACGTTCTCCGCACTAAAAACACATATTGACAATGTGATGAATAATGCCTGCGGGCAAAATGCAAGTTGCATTCAAAAATAATTCATAAGATTTCGGCTGCAGTTCGTAATAAGTTCTTTCAGTATTCGTTTTTCTGTAATCCCGTCTTTGACAGTTAGTACAGTCAAAGGATCGCTCCAAGCCTTGAAATTGATATGCTCCCCATATGGTAGACATTGAAAATAT
>JAJQBM010000167.1:0-4019 GCA_021203285.1 Clostridiales bacterium
CACACCAATTTCAAGGCTTGGAGCGATTCTTTGACTGTACTAACTGTCAAAAACGGGATTTTAAATACAATCCGGTATTCTGTCAATCAGTTTTTATCGCTTTGCCGCCTTTGCCTGCGCCTTCGCCATAAACTTGCCGCTGTTTATGATAAAACGCTCATGGATCCCCTCGCCGATCAGCTCCGCATCGTCATATGCCTTCACGGAAAAGACCAGTCTGCGGCCGTCCACCTCGGTCAGCTCGCTCTCACAGCGGACCGTCATTCCCAGAGGCGTCGCCGCCAGATGCTTCACGCGAAGCTCGATGCCGACGGTACCCTGCCCCTCGTCCAGATAGGGCTGTACGCTCCCGCTAGCAGTTTTCTACATCAGGGCGATCATACACGGCGTCGAAAACACCTCCAGCAATCCGCTGCCCACCGCCGTCGCGGAATTCTCATAGGTCACCTCTGTCTGCTGCTGTCCCTTGATTCCTGTCTCTAACATCCTGCACCTCCGTCTTGATTGTTAATATGGAAAAATCATACCATAAACCTTGTATTTCTTCAACGCACAAGTTTTTCTGTTGTGACTTTCCGGATGCTGTGATATACTGCTCACGGAAAAGGAGTTTTTATTATGAAGAAAATCGGCTGTTTTTTCAAAAGCATTGTACCCTGCCTGATTCTGATTCTTTTGCAGGTTGTCGTCCTGATTCCCATGGAAGTCGTATATGCGCTGCGAAATATCGGCGACACCGGATTCAATGTCAGCGGGATCGTCAGCCTGATCGGCTCCTCCGCGTCAGACGCCTCCTTCAGTCAGACGGTCAACCTGATCTACGGCTGCCTGTCGCTGCTGATCTTCGGGATCTGGTATCACCGCGTTTTTGTCCGCCCGTTTCGCGGACGCCGCGCGGAAAACTACCCCCGCGGATTCTCCTTCCACACGATCATGGCGATCCTCCTCCTTGCGATCGGCATGCAGTATGTGACCACGCTAGTGGTCGGCGTGACCGCGGCGCTGCGCCCGGACTGGCTGACCGCCTACAATACCCTAATGGAGAGCGCGGGGTACGGCGATGTCAATCTCATACTGGCTGTATACACGGTGATTCTGGCTCCCCTCTCGGAAGAGCTGGTGTTCCGCGGGCTGATCTTCCGCTATGCGCGCCATGCCCTCCCATTCTGGCTCACCAACATCTGGCAAGCGCTGCTTTTCGGACTGATCCACGGCAACTTTATTCAGGGGATCTACGCCTTTGTGCTCGGTCTCTTCCTCGGATTTATCTGTCACCACGGCAGAGGGATCAAATATTCCATCCCCGCCCACATCCTTTTTAACATCATCGGCGTCTGGTATTCCGACCTGATCGAGCTGACGACCTCATTCAACTATGCCGTCGCCATGGGCGCAGGACTTGCCCTGACGATCTTCGCGGTGTGGCTGTTCTATACCGATTTTACTGTGAAAGAGTCGTGAATAGACAGGCAAACGGGGGTGCTTGCACACCCGGGTGACTGGATATTCGACGACCATGCCGGTATGAGCAAGTAGCGCGGTAGTGCGGATTGCGAATACGGCGGCGATGACGGGAGCTCATCAGAGCGAAGTCATCGACTTTCACAAATGAAAGAGTCGTGAATATTCAAAAACCCCGTGCAGAACTTTCGTTTCCGCACGGGGTTCGTTTTTCTCGTCGGAGCTTTGGAGCTTTACTCCTCCTCCATCTCCACGGTAATCTTATCCAGATGCCAGATCTCATCCACATACTCCTGAATGGTACGGTCTGAGGAGAACTTGCCCACGCATGCCACCTGAGACATCGCCAGCTTCGCCCACCGCTTCTCATCGCGGTATGCCTCCTCGACACGCTCCTGCGCCGCCGCATAGGAGCGGAAATCCTTCAGGCAGAAATAGGTATCCGCATACTGCGTATTCTCCGTATTGAGAAGAGAATTGTACAGTTTCCGGAACTGCTCGGTGTGATGCGGCGAATAAAATCCGTTGATCAACTGCATCAGCACCTGACGGATCTCCTGATCACTGTTGAAAATATCCATGGGGTTGTAGTCCCGCACGCGCTCGTGCTCCATGACCTCATCGGAGCCCATGCCGAAGATAAACATGTTCTCCTCGCCCACTTCCTCGGCCATCTCCACATTCGCGCCGTCCATCGTGCCGATCGTCACCGCGCCGTTTAACATGAATTTCATATTTCCGGTGCCGGAAGCCTCCTTGCTGGCCGTGGAAATCTGCTCAGACACATCCGCAGCCGCAAAAATCATCTCCGCGTTGGATACCTTGTAATCCTCGATAAAGACAACCTTGATCTTGCCGTTGATGCTCCGGTCATTGTTGATCACGTCCGCCACGGAGTTGATCAGCTTGATCGTCAGCTTGGCAACCTCATAGCCTGCCGCCGCCTTCGCGCCGAAGATGAATGTCCGCGGGTAGAACGGCATATCCGGATGCTCCTTGATCTTGTTATACAGATACATCACATGGAGAATATTCATCAACTGACGCTTGTACTCGTGAAGCCGCTTTACCTGCACATCAAAGATGGAGCAGGGATCCACATCGATTCCGTTGTGCTCCTTAATGTATTTGGCCAGACGCAGCTTGTTCTTGTACTTGATATTCATAAACTCCTGCTGTGCCTTCTCGTCATCCAGATACACAGAGAGCTTTTTCATCGCGTTGAGGTTTGTCACCCAGTCGGAACCGATCTTGTCCGTCACCCAGTCGGCCAGTAGCGGATTCCCGTGAAGCAGGAAGCGGCGCTGTGTGATGCCGTTTGTCTTGTTGTTGAACTTCTCCGGCGCCATCTCATAGAAATCCTTCAGCTCGCGCTTTTTAAGGATCTCCGTGTGAAGTCTCGCCACACCGTTCACAGAAAAGCTCGCCGCGATCGCCAGATGCGCCATGTGCACCTGACCGTTGTGAACCACGGCCATCCGCTCCTTCCTCGCCTGATCGCCGGGGAAGCACATCTCGATCTGCAGGAGGAATCTGCGGTTGATCTCCTCCACGATCTGGTAAATACGCGGAAGCAGACGCGAGAAAATCTCGATCGGCCACTTTTCCAGAGCCTCCGCCATGATCGTGTGGTTCGTGTAGGCGCAGACCTTCGTGGTGACATCCCACGCCTCATCCCAGCCGAGACCCTCCTCGTCCATGAGGATACGCATCAGCTCAGCCACTGCCACCGTGGGATGCGTATCGTTCATCTGGATCACGACCTTCTCGTACATCTTCTTGATATCCGGATGATACTTTTTATAGCGGGCAACCGCGCGCTGCACGGAAGCGGACACGAAGAAATACTGCTGTTTTAAGCGCAGCTCCTTACCCTGAATGTGGTTGTCGTTCGGATAGAGAACCTCTACCAGATTTCGGGCAAGGTTCTCCTGCTCTACCGCCTTGTGATAATCTCCCTTGTCAAAGGAATCCAACTGGAGCTCATTCGTCGGCTCCGCATCCCAGATCATCAGCGTGTTGACCACATTATTTCCATAGCCGACGATCGGCATATCGTAGGGCACCGCGCGGACGGTCTGGCAGTTCTCCTGATAGTATTTCGTCTTGCCGTTCGGCAGCGGCTCGGAGCGGACATAGCCGCCGAACTTTACAAGGAACGCGTGCTCCGGCCGGTGCAGCTCAAACGGATAGCCGTTCTTTAACCAGTTATCCGGCTTCTCCACCTGCGCGCCGTCCACGATCGCCTGTTTAAACATGCCGTAGCGGTAACGGATCCCGCAGCCATACGCCGCGTATCCGAGCGTCGCCAGAGAATCCACAAAGCAGGCAGCCAGACGGCCGAGTCCGCCGTTCCCTAGCGCGGGATCATGCTCCTGATCCTCGATGGTGTCCAGATTGATGCCCATCTCATCCAGCGCCTCGCGGACCTGCTTGTAGGCAGTCAGGTTGATCAGGTTGTTGCCGAGGGCACGGCCCATCAGAAACTCCATGGACATATAGTAAACCATCTTCGGGTCTTCCCGGTCAAAAGTCTGCTGCGTGGCAAGCCACTGGTC
>JAJQBM010000167.1:4029-6653 GCA_021203285.1 Clostridiales bacterium
TAATCACGTCCTTTACCGTGTAGGAGACACCCTGAAAAATCTCCTGATCCGTCGCCTCGGACAGCTTTTTGCGGAAAAGCATCCGCACATTGTCTTTTACTTCTTCTTTGAATTTTTCCTTGTCAAATAAAATATTACTGCTCATCTCTCTACTCCTAACAACACTTTGTGCCCATTGATATTCCATTCCTTGCAGTATCCGGACGGCTCCGCCTCCACAATCTGCGTCGCGAGAACATCCCTGCTGATCTCCGTCTCATGGGCCGCAAACACATCGCCGACCGCCTGCTCCGCCTGCCATGTGAGCGTGATGTGATCCATCACCTCAAAGCCGGCCTCCTTGCGCATCGTCTGCACCTTGCTGATGATCTCGCGAACAAGCCCCTCCTCAATCAGCTCCGGTGTCAGATGCGTATCCAAAACGACCGTGATGCCATTTCCCGTTTCAATGGAAAAACCTTCGGTCTGCGCTACAGAGATCAGAAGGTCATCCTCTGTCAGAATAATATCTTCACTTATTTCTGTCAAGGCAATCGACCCATTTTTCTTCAATTTTTCATAAGCCTCAAGCCCGTATATCGCGGCGCGCGCCGCCTTGATCTCCCCCAGATACTTTCCGTATTTCGGCCCGTCCGTCCGCAGCTGCGGCTTAAACTCATAGCTGGTGTACTCGCTCACATCCTCTTTAAATGTGACCTTTTTCACATTCAGCTCATCCTCGATGATCTCCGTGAAATACTCCGGCAGGGTAACCGGCGACTGCACCAGCATCTCCGCGACCGGCTGACGGTTCTTTATATTGGAAGAATTCCGTGCCGCCCGTCCCAGAACCACGATCTTTAACACCTGATCCATCTTCTCCTCAAGCTCCGGATCGATCATGCTCTCATCGCACACGGGATAATCACACAGATGAACGCTCTCCGGCGCATCGGCATCGATGCTTCCCACCAGATTGCGGTAAATATCCTCCGTCATAAACGGAATCATGGGAGCGGCCAGCTTCGCGATCGTCACCAGCGCCGTGTACAGCGTCATATAGGCGTTGACCTTGTCCTGCTCCATGCCCTTCGCCCAGTAGCGCTCACGGCCGCGGCGGACATACCAGTTGCTCATGTCCTCCACAAACGCCTGCAGCGCGCGCGCCGCCTCCGGGATGCGGTAGGAACCCAGATCGCCGTCCACCTCGCGAACCGTTGAATTCAGTCTGGACAGGAGCCACTTGTCCATGACGGACAGCTTCTCATATTCCAGCTCGTATTTTGTCGCGTCAAATTCATCAATATTCGCATAGAGGACAAAGAAGGCATAAGTATTCCACAGGGTACCCATGAACTTCCGCTTTCCCTCCTGAACGGCCTTCCCGTGGAAGCGGTTCGGCAGCCACGGCGCGGAATTAATATAAAAATACCACCGGATGGCGTCGGCGCCGTACTGTTCGAGCGTCTCAAGCGGATCCACGGCATTGCGCTTGGACTTACTCATCTTCTGGCCGTTTTCATCCTGCACATGCCCCAGAACAATGACATTCTCATAGGGCGCCTTGTTAAACAGCAGCGTGGACTCCGCCATCAGGGAGTGGAACCACCCGCGGGTCTGATCTACCGCCTCGGAGATGAACTGCGCCGGGAACTGGGATTCAAAGACCTCCTTATTCTCAAACGGATAATGGTGCTGGGCAAAAGGCATCGCTCCGGAGTCAAACCAGCAGTCGATGACCTCCGGCACACGGTGCATATCCTTTCCGCAGCAGGGGCATTTGATCGTGATCTCATCGATATAAGGGCGGTGCAGCTCCACGGTGGCCGCCGCCGGATTCTGGCTCTTTTCGGCCAGCTCGGCGCGGCTTCCGACGGACTCCTGATGGCCGCACTCACACTCCCAGATATATAACGGCGTGCCCCAGTAACGGTTCCGGGAAATCGCCCAGTCCTGAATATTCTCCAGCCAGTTGCCGAAGCGCCCCTTGCCGATGGACTCCGGAATCCAGTTAACCGTATTGTTGTTGCGGATCAGATCGTCGCGCACGGCGGTCTCTTTGATATACCATGATTCCCGCGCATAGTAGATCAGCGGCGTGTCGCAGCGCCAGCAGTGCGGATATTCATGCTCGAACTTCGGCGCGTCAAAGAGCTTCCCTTCCTTGTCCAGATCTGTAAGGACCATCGGATCCGCCTTCTTCACGAACACCCCCGCGTAGGGCGTCTCCTCGCTCATCAGACCCTTCCCGTCCACAAACTGCACGAAGGGCAGATCATAGTTGCGTCCCACCTTCGCGTCATCCTCACCGAAAGCCGGTGCGATATGGACGATGCCCGTGCCGTCGGACATCGTGACATAGGAATCACAGGTGACGAAAAACGCCTTTTTATTCTGCTTCTCCGCGGCCTCCTTCGCGCAGGCAAACAGCGGCTCATATTCCTTGTATTCCAGATCCGAGCCCTTGTAGGTCTCCAGAATCTCATATCCCTTCGCGGATGTCTCTGCGTTCCCGGCGTCCGCGTCCTTCGCGGCAAATCGTCCGAGCACCGTATCCAGAAGCGTCTCCGCCATATAGTAGACATAGCCGTCGCCGGCCTTTACCTTCACATAGGTATCGTCCGGGTTTACACAAAGCGCCAGAT
>JAJQBM010000090.1:0-411 GCA_021203285.1 Clostridiales bacterium
ATTCTCATGGAACAGGTCTACCGTGCATATCGGATCATCAATCACGAACCCTACCACAAATAACGGCGCCGGTTTCCCTCTGTTCTGTCACGGCAGTTTCTGACATATACTCAAATATGAGCAGTTCAAAGAATCGTATGAAAACCGGGAAAATTGCCGGCCGCATGGCGGATCAGTTTCACCTGCCGAGGGGCCTGATTCTGGGTGAGCCTATCGTGACGGTCACCGGCCGCAGCGATCTCGCCGTGGAAAATTACCGGGGAATTCTCGTCTATGAGACG
The DNA here is from genome assembly GCA_021203285.1 of Clostridiales bacterium. Classification (GTDB taxonomy): domain Bacteria; phylum Bacillota; class Clostridia; order Lachnospirales; family Lachnospiraceae; genus Eubacterium_I. Next base: position 282 of record JAJQBM010000090.1, read on the forward strand.
AGCCGGATCCGTCTTTCCTTAAAGCACGGCCAGTTGGAGATCTGGGGAAATGCGCTGAATATCGACTACTATAGTAAGGACGATAGGAAAATATCCGGCAGAATCGATAAATTCGAGTATGGGATGTGAG
>JAJQBM010000090.1:421-1559 GCA_021203285.1 Clostridiales bacterium
ATTCTCATGGAACAGGTCTACCGTGCATATCGGATCATCAATCACGAACCCTACCACAAATAACGGCGCCGGTTTCCCTCTGTTCTGTCACGGCAGTTTCTGACATATACTCAAATATGAGCAGTTCAAAGAATCGTATGAAAACCGGGAAAATTGCCGGCCGCATGGCGGATCAGTTTCACCTGCCGAGGGACCTGATTCTGGGTGAGCCCATCGTGACGGTCACCGGCCGCGGCGATCTCACCGTAGAAAATTACCGGGGAATTCTCGTCTATGAGACGAGCCGGATCCGCCTGTCCTTAAAGCACGGCCAGCTGGAGATCCTGGGAAATGCGCTGAACATCGACTACTATACCAATGACGATATGAAAATATCCGGCAGAATCGATAAAATCGAGTATGGTATGTGAGGGGACGCCCGTGTTGCGATTTATCAAATTTTTTCATGGATATCTCCATGTGAGGATCCACGGCTACTCTCCGGAGCGTTTCTTAAATCTTTGCAGCCGGATGGACATTGTCCTCTGGGGGCTGCTCCCGACGGAGGACGGCTATCGTTTTTGCATTAGCCGGAAGGCGTTCGGCATGATTGAGCCGGCACTTGAAAAAACCGGCACGCAGATCGAGGTGGAGCGGTGGGTCGGACTTCCCTTTCTCGTTCGCAGATATCGAAATCATGTGTTTTTTCTGGCGGGTCTGTGTCTCGCAGGTTTCCTGCTCTGTTTCATGTCCCTCTTTATCTGGAAGGTGGAGGTGGAGGGGAATTTTTCATATTCCACCCAGACGATTCTGGAATTTCTGGATCAAAACGGAGCCGGATATGTCTCCGCAAAGTCGGGCATCGACTGTGAGGCGCTGGAAAATATGCTTCGTGCAGAGTTTGAGGATATCATCTGGGTCTCCGCAAGCATCCGCGGCACCCGTCTCTATCTGGTTGTGCAGGAGCGTCTGGCGGGGAGCTCCGACACGGGAGAAACGCAGGAGGATGCGGCGACGGATCTGATCGCCTCCGACAGCGGTGTGGTGGAGTCCATCACGGTTCGCAGCGGTGCGCCGCTGGTCGGGGTCGGAGACACGGTGGAGGCGGGGGATGTGCTGGTGACCGGCGCGCTGGAAATCATCGATGACAGCGGAGAAA
>JAJQBM010000090.1:1569-6642 GCA_021203285.1 Clostridiales bacterium
ATTTTGTGGCAAGCGATGCGGATGTTGTGATTCATACGGCGCTGTCCTACGAGGATACCTTTTCCGCTTCCTTATGAGAAAAAAATCCCGACCGGCGACAACCGGTTTCGTTTGACCGCCTGTCTCGATTCCTCCTTTCTGACGCTCGGCCGGCCCTTGGAGAAAGGAAATTATCTTGAGGCGGATACGGTCTGCCCGGTCGTCATCGGCAGGGACTTTTACCTGCCGTTTCAGCTCATAAAACGGGAGTATACCGGCTATGAGACCGTGCGGGGAACATGGTCCGAGGAGGAGGCCGGGGAGCTGGCGCGCGAACGCCTTGAGAAATATTGTGAAAATTTAGAGGAAAATGGGGTTCAAATTTTATCAAATAGTGTTATTATAGAACAGAGCGGCGGGGAGATTTTTGCCCGGGGAGAGCTGGAAGCTCTGGTCGGGCAGGAGGAGTACCGCGAGATTCAGACGGAAGAGATGGAGGCAGAGTTACCGGATGGCGCTGGCACAGCAGACGATGGAGATCCCGATTGATCATATGGCAAATGTTTTCGGAAAGCTTGACGCATGGCTGAAGCTGATCGAGAAATATCTGGATGTGACGATGGTGGTTCGGGACAGCGGGCTGAAGGTGACCGGAGCGCCGGACGCCGTGAGCAGTGCCTGCGCGGTGCTGGAGCAGTTGCTTGCCCTCTCTGCCAGAGGGAACGAGATCACGGAGCAGAATGTCACTTATGCTCTGGAGACCTCCTCTTTCAGCCGTACTGCGCTGTTGGACGCGGACAGCGAGATCATCTGCCACACCATTGACGGAAAGGCGGTCAAGCCCAAGACCCTCGGACAGAAAAATTATGTCGATCAGATTCGGGATAAGATGATCGTGTTCGGGGTCGGACCCGCCGGAACCGGCAAGACCTATCTGGCCATTGCCATGGCGGTCACGGCTTTTAAGCAGGAGGAGGTCGGGAGGATTATCCTCACCCGTCCGGCGATTGAGGCGGGGGAGAAGCTGGGATTTCTGCCCGGCGACCTGCAGAGCAAGATTGATCCGTACCTGCGGCCGCTGTACGATGCCCTCTATCAGATCATGGGTCCGGAGAGCTTTCTTCGGAATCAGGAAAAGGGACTGATCGAGGTGGCGCCGCTGGCGTATATGCGCGGGCGGACGCTGGACAATGCGTTCATTATTCTCGACGAGGCACAGAACACGACGCCTGCCCAGATGAAGATGTTTCTGACCCGCATCGGCTTCGGTTCGAAGGTTGTGGTCACGGGGGACGCCACGCAGAAGGATCTGGCGCCCGGCACAAAATCCGGTCTGGATGTGGCGGCGCAGGTCTTAAAGAAGGCAAATGATATCGGTTTTTGCCATCTGAGCAGCCGCGATGTGGTTCGCCACCCGCTGGTTCAGAAGATCGTCAAAGCCTACGAAGAATACGAAAACCGGCTGGCCGCGCGGGAGAGAAATCGGGCGTCCAGAACGAGAAAGCAGGGCTGATATGACGGTAAATCTGAGCTGCATGGTAAAACCGGAGTTTCATTTTCATTACAGGAAGCTGGCCGGAGGAGTGATTGCGGCCTCTCTTCGTGCGGAGCATTTTCCCTGCGGGGCGGAGGTTTCCCTGACTCTGGCGGACAACGTTTTTCTGCAGGAGATCAACCGCAGCGCGAGAGGGATCGACGCGCCGACAGATGTCCTGTCCTTTCCCATGCTGGAGTACGCAGCGCCGGCCGATTTCTCTGCTATTGAGGAACAGTGGGCGGACTGCGCGGATCCGGATACCGGCGAGGTGATGCTGGGGGATATCGTGATCTCCGTCGAGAAGGTGCGGGAGCAGGCGGCGGCCTACGGCCACAGTGAGAAGCGGGAGTATGCTTTTCCGATCACACACAGTATGCTGCACCTGATGGGATACGATCATATGCAGCCGGAGGAGGCGGCTGTGATGGAGGAGCGCCAGCGCGCGATATTAGACACGCTGAAAATAACGAGATAAAGAAATGGAGTACAGCTATGAAAAAATTATTGGCTATTCTGGCGGTTGGAGCGCTTAGCGTATCGCTGCTTGCCGGATGCGGAAAACAGGAGGAGACGGCGGAGGAATCCAGTATTGAGCTCAGCTTTGTCGAGACGGAGGATCTCGTTGAGGAGGAGGAAGAGGAAACGAAGGAGGGCATGCTGAGAAGCGATCTGACCGGAGAGTGGATCGACGAGGAGCTCGCCATGCAGCGCCCGGTGGCCGCGATGATCGGCAACCTCAAGGTCGCGTCCCGGCTGTACGTCATCGGTTCCGCGGATATCATCTATGAGGCGCCGGTGGAGGGTTCTCTGACCCGGCTGATGGCGATCTGGCAGGATTATGCGAGTGTGGAAAAGATCATGTCGCTTCGGAGCTGCCGCTTGTACTATATCGATTATGCGCTGGAGTTTGACGCGATCTATATCCATTACGGGCAGTCCTATCTGGCGGAGGATATGCTGAGCCAGTCCTATATCAACAATCTGAGCGGTCTGGACGGTACCCTCAATGCCATGTGCTTCCAGGATTCCTCGAAGAGCGCTCCGGATAACGCCTACACCACAGGCGAGGCAATTGTGGAGGGGATCAGCACAAAGGGCTACGACACGCAGCACAGCGAGGATTATGAAGGCCATTACCAGTTCAACACGGACGACGAGACGGAGATCACACTGGATGACGGGATGGACGCGGTTGTGGTACAGCCGGGCTATTTTGTCAACAAACCGTGGTTTGTATATGATGAGGAGACCGGGCTTTACGCGCGGTATCAGTACGGTGAGGAGCAGATCGATGCGCTCACAGACGAACAACTGACCTTTAAAAACATCCTTTTCCAAGTCTGCGAGTGGTCTGTGGCGGACACCGGATCCAATTATCTGGATGTGGAGACCGTGGGATCCGGAACCGGATATTATGTGACCAACGGCAAAGCCATCCCTGTCACATGGGAGAAGGAGACACAGACCGGCGCGACAAAATACTATGACGCGGACGGCAACGAGATTACCCTGAATCAAGGCAAGACATGGGTGTGCATCATTCAGGATACATATGAGGAAAATGTTACATTCTATGCGAGCGAAGAAGAGTATAGCGCCGCACAGTAGGTTTTGAGGTAGTTTATGAGCGACAGGAAAAACGATACATCGTTTCTGGTACAGGGTTCCGTGCTGGCAGTGGCCTCCATTGTCAGCCGGATCATCGGCCTGCTTTACCGCATTCCGATGACCAACATTATCGGAGAGTATGGGAACGCTTATTATAGCTGTGCATACGAGATCTACAGTATGGCGCTTCTGATTTCGTCCTACAGTCTTCCGATGGCTGTATCAAAAATGGTGTCCACGCGGATGGCGAACCATCAGAGAGAGAATGCCTACCGGGTTTTCCGTGGCGCTCTTCTGATTGCTCTGGTTACGGGAACGGTCGGATGTATGATTATCTTTTTCGGCGCGGAGTTCCTGACACAGATTTTCCAGACACCGATGAGCTTTTATGCGCTCCGCGTGCTGGCGCCGACCCTGATTGTTGTCGCAGTCCTCGGGGTGCTCCGCGGGTTCTTTCAGGGACTGGGGACCATGATTCCGAGTGCAATTTCCCAGATCTTAGAGCAGATCGTCAACGCCGTTGTCAGCGTGGGAGCCGCCTATGTCCTCTTCGGATATGGCGCACGGATCGCCGCGGTTCTCGGCGGAGATCAGCACTATGCGGAGGCCTACGGCGCTGCGGGTGGGACACTGGGCACCGGCATGGGTGCGCTGGTCGGTTTGCTTTTCTGCATCTTTGTCTTTATGGGATATCGGCAGACACTGAAAAAGGGGATTCGCCGGGAGCAGCGGCAGGGCATCGGGAGAACGGAATCGTACCGCACGATCATGAGAGTCCTGATCTTTACGATTGTCCCGATCCTTCTGAGCACGACCCTCTATAATCTGGTCTCCATCGTAGATCAGGGTTTGTTTAAAAATCTGGCCATTGCGCAGGGAAACAGCAACGACGATGTTTCCCTCTGGTGGGGTGTATACTCGGGATATTACCGGGTCCTTGTCAATGTCCCGATCTCCATTTCCACGGCATTGGCGACAAGCAGCGTACCGGCACTGGCAGCGGCTTTCGCGAAAAAAGACAGGGAGCAGGTTCGCAGGAAAATTGATCTGTCCATGCGTTTTATCATGGTGATCGCCTTCCCCTGTACGGTCGGGTTAATCATTCTGGCGCATCCGATTATGCAGCTTTTGTTCCATACGACGACGGATCTGGCAGGGAATCTGATGATGGCCGGGGCGGTCAGCATCCTGTTTTACTCGATTTCCACACTGTCAAACGCGGTGCTTCAGGGGATTGACCGGATGCGGGTTCCCATCCGCAACGCGATCATCGCGCTGGCGGTCAATGCGGTGTCGCTTCCGGTTTCACTGTATGTTTTCCACCTGAATATCTATTCTATGGTCGCGGCAAACATTGTGTTTTCCTTTGTCATGTGCATCCTGAACGGGAGATCGGTCCGGAAGTATTCCGGCTTTACGCCGAATATTGGGAAGACATTTGTCAAGCCGGCGATCGCGGCGGTGTTCATGGGCGTGGTGGTCTACGCGGTTTATTTCGTCTTGTACCGGGCGACCGGCAGCAATGCCGTCGCCACCGTGGCGGCGATTTTGGCGGGCGTGATCAGCTACGCGGTCATTCTCCTGCTGATCAAGGGGCTGACGGAGGAGGAGCTGCGAAGCTTCCCGAAGGGAGACACGCTGATTCGGATTGCGAAAAAGTTTCATCTTTTATAATTGTATAAAATGACAGGAAATGTGAATAATACCGAAAAATGAGTTTTTTATGAGACAGGTTCGGATTATTCGCATTTCTTTTCTGATTTGTGCGGCTCTGACGGTCATCGCGTTCTGGTCGGGCTTCTATTACGGCAGCAGCGGGACGGACGAGGTGCAGCTTGTCACGGAAAATACCACTGATATTTACAAAGAAAGCGGGACGGAAGCGGACGGGGATGCGGTGTCGGAGACGGATACCGTGGAGAGCATGACGGAGGTATCTCCCGAAACCT
>JAJQBM010000065.1 GCA_021203285.1 Clostridiales bacterium
GCCTCCACATCCTGCGTCTTCGTATTCGTCATAGACTGAATCGCGATGGGATGATTCCCGCCGATGGTCACATCCCCGATCGCGATCTCTCTCGTTTTCATTCTCATATCTGACTTATTTCTCCCCCTGATTACAGAAAAATTTTCCTCACATCATTAAACATTACAAAAATCATCAGCGCAAACAGGCACATCAGACCGATAAAATGCACCATGCCCTCCTTGTCCTCGCTGATCCGCTTCCTTCGTATCACCTCTATAAAGAGGAATACCAGCCTGCCGCCGTCCAGCGCAGGAAGCGGAAGCAGATTTATAACGCCCAGATTGGCGGACAGAAGAATACCGATATTCAGCATATTCAGGAAGACATAGAAATACCCGTCTGCCAGGCTCTCCTCATAAGTATCTCCGATCGTCTTCACGATGCCGACCGGCCCGGAGAGATCGTTCACCGTGACCTGACCGGTGACAAGCATTTCCAGGCTCTTAAAGGTATACTGAATCCAATACTTGACATCGTACACCCCATACACCAATGTTTTCGCTGGTCCCACTCTGGTATAGACTCCCTCAGAATAAATACCATAGAGATAACGGCCGCTCTCCTCGTCGTATGTCGGCGTCAGCGTCGCAGTCAGCGTCGCTCCGTCACGGACAAACGTTACCTCCACGGTTTTCCCCTCGTGAAAGAGAGAATACATACTGACTTCTTTATAAAAGTGAATATTCTTGCTGCCCAGCTTCACAATCTCATCCCCGGACTGCAATCCGGCCTCCGCCGCGGAATAACCCTCCATGACATCGCCGACCACCGGCTTCATCACGCCCAGACTGGCAATGATAATCATTGAAAACGCCAGCGCCATAATAAAGTTAAAGATCGGACCGGCTGCGACCACACTGATCCTCGCCCAAACTGACTTCTTCTGGAACGAGCGCTCATCGTCACTCTCAGAATCCTCGCCCTCCATCATGCAGGCGCCGCCGAATGGCAGCAGCTTGATGGAATACTTTGTCTCACCTTTTGCAAAACTGATGAGTGTCGGGCCGAAGCCGAGACAGAATTCGTCCACGCGGATGTTGTTCGCCTTCGCGAGAAGGAAATGCCCCAGCTCATGAAAGAGAATGATAATGCTGAACAGTACTATAGCTACGATATATTTTACGATCAAAATATGTCCTTTCTCTCCCCTTACAAAAGTTACCTTACGAATATGTCGACGACACTTTTGCATCCATGCCAAGACTTCTATCTATTCTTTTGTAAACACCTTGCTCGGTTGCAAGTATATCTGCGAGATTCGGATTCCCTATATATTCTGCGGCCGCCATCGACTCCCCGATCAGTTCCGCGATCTCAAGGAAACGGATTCTCCGATTCAGGAAGAGAGCGACAGCCTTTTCATTCGCCGCATTGAAGACAGTCGGCATATTTCCGCCCCGCCGCATGGCTTCCAACGCAAGTCTGAGTCCACAAAAGGTCTCCATATCCGGCTTCTCAAATGTCAGCGTGGACAGGCTGTAAAAGTCCAGCCGCTCTTCATTGAGATATTTCCGTTTCGGGTAATACAGCGCATACTGGATCGGCAGCCGCATATCCGGCGTGCCGAGCTGCGCGATCACCGCGCCATCCACATACTGCACCATGGAGTGAATCACGCTCTGCGGATGGACGACCACTTGAATCTGATCCAGATCCACACCGAACAGCCACTTTGCCTCCATAACCTCCAGACCCTTGTTTACCATCGTCGCGGAGTCCACAGTGATTTTTCTTCCCATCGACCAGTTCGGATGGTGAAGAGCGTCCTCCAGTGTCACATGCTCCAGATCTTCCCGCTTTTTCCCGCGGAACGGACCGCCGGAAGCGGTGAGGAGGATTTTGCCTATCGCATTGCCGTGTGCACGCTCCCCATGCCACGACTGAAAGATCGCGGAGTGCTCGCTGTCCACCGGCAATATTTTTACGCCGTATTCCTCCGCCATGGGCATGATCAGATGTCCGGCCGTGACGAGCGTCTCCTTATTTGCAAGCGCGATATCCTTGCCCGCTTTGATCGCCGCCATGGTGGGACGGATCCCCATGATGCCGACCACTGCCGTCACCAGAATATCCGACTCCTCCTGCTCTGCGACAGCCAGCAGTCCTTCCATTCCATACGTTATTTCAATATTCAGATCCGCGGTTCTTACCCGCAGCTCCCGCGCTTACTCCTCCGTCGCAACGGAGACCAGCGACGGGCAAAATTCTCTTATCTGCTTTTCCAGCAGATCGGTATTATTTCCCGCCGAGAGCGCACTCACCCGAAAATCTTCCCTGTGCTGACGGATGACATCCAGCGTCTGTGTCCCGATGGATCCCGTCGAGCCGAGAATGGCGATTGTTTTTATACATCCCGTTTCCATGTTTTATCCTCTCGCAGTTTTATCTTCAGATCTGAACCATCGGGATCAGGTACAGCGACAGATAGTAAATGATCGGCGCCGTAAAGATCACGCTGTCGAACCGATCCAACATCCCGCCGTGTCCGGGGATCAGCTTCCCGTAATCCTTGATCTCATAATTCCGCTTGATTGCAGAGGCCGCCAGATCGCCTACCATGGAGATCAGCGCACCCGCAGCGCAGATTGCCCCCATCATCATGATATACGGTACATCCGCGTCCATAGAACTCCGAAATATAAATCCGTAGATCAGAGTCAGTACAAATGCGCCGGCCACACCGCCGACGGCTCCCTCCACGGATTTTTTCGGACTTAATACAGGCGACATCTTGTGTTTTCCGAAAAGCATCCCGAAGCAGTAAGCGGAAGTATCGCAGCCCCATGAGCAGAGGAAAATCAGCCAGACCAGATAGACGCCTCCGACCAGCGACCGGGTCAGGTAAATGCAGGAAAGCATCACCGCAACGTAAAAGAACCCGAAAAATGTGCCGAACACCTGCGATGCGTGAAAGCGCGGATATCCGAAAACGAAAATACACATACACACGATGAGGAAGCCCATGATCAGCACCATCATATCCGGCAGGAAATCAAACGCCAGATTCAGGAAATAAAGCACCGCCGCGATATATCCGGCAATTCCGATGGTTTTCTCCACTTTCAGCACACGGTAAAGCTCATACATACCGATCAGGGAAATGATTCCAAGCACGGTCAGCAGAAGATATCCGCCGTGTATAATAAACAGTAATGCCAGTATGACAAGCACCACGCCGCTTGCCAGTCTCGCCTTAAACATAATCTCCGTCCTTTCGCACCTTACCGTATCGCCGATCCCGCATCGTGTATGCTTCGATGGCCTTCACCAGCTCTGCCCGGTTAAAATCCGGCCAAGCCGTATCCGTAAAATAAAACTCGCTGTAGGCATGCTGCCACATGAGATAATTTGACAGCCGCAGCTCCCCGCTCGTGCGGATCATCAGATCCGGATCCGGGATATCCGCCGTGTCAAGATAGGAGCCGAACCGCGCCTCGTCGATATCGTCAACTGAAAGCGTTCCGTCCTGACAGTCCGCAATCATCCGCTTCATCGCGCGGATCATCTCGTCCCTGCTCCCGTAATTGATCGCAATCTGCAGATTAAATCCGGTAAATGTGCGCGTATCTTCCTCTAGAGCCCGTATTTTTTCCTGCAAATCCGGCGCAAGCGCAGATTTGTCACCGATGATGCGAACCCGCATGTTGTTCTTCATGGCCTCATCATAGCAGATTTGCAGATACTTTCCGAACAACAGCATCAATGTCTTCACTTCCAGATCCGGACGGTTCCAGTTCTCCGTGGAAAAAGCGTAGATTGTCATATATTTGATTCCGAGATCATCCGCGTCCCGGCAGATGTCCATCACGACCTCCGCGCCCCTTTTGTGTCCGAATGTCCGCGGCTTTCCCTGCCGCTTCGCCCAACGCCCGTTTCCATCCATAATAATCGAGACATGTGTCGGAATCTTTAAATCTTCCAAATTCATTTTGGTTACTCCTCCGGCAAATAAGGGAAAATCCACCCTCCGGTGGATTTTCCTGTACGATCGCGTGAGATCTGTTACACGGTCATGATCTCTTTTGCCTTTTCTTCCACCGCCTCATCGATGATCGCGATGTATTTGTCCGTCAGCTTCTGGATCTCTGCCTGCAGGTCCTTGATTCTATCCTCGGAGATGCCCTCTGCCTTGCCCTGCTTCTTCACGGCGTCATTACCGTCCCGGCGAATATTGCGAACCGCAACCTTGGCGCCCTCGCCCTTCTTCCGCACATCCTTCGACAGCGCTTTCCGGCGTTCCTCCGTCAGCTCCGGGAACATCAGGCGGATTGCCTTTCCGTCGTTCGTCGGATTCAGTCCGAGATCCGATGTCAGGATTGCCTTCTCAATGGTCTTTACCATGGAAGCCTCCCACGGCTGAATCAAAATCATCCGCGGCTCCGGAACCGAAACATTCGCTACCTGCTGGATCGGCATCGGGGAACCGTAATAGTCCACGCGAAGCTGATCCAGAACGTGCGGGTTCGCACGGCCCGCGCGGATGGAACCGAACTCGGTCAGCAGACTCTGATAGGATTTCTGCATCTTATCGTCATAGGGTTTGATTTTCTCGTTCATCTTGTAAACCTCCGTCACAATATTGTATATCTCATTTTAAACCGTCACTTTTGTCCCGTTAAACTCTCCCGTCAGCGCCTTTACAATGCTGTTCTCCTCATTCAGTGCGAAAACATACATCGGCATATGGTTCTCCATGCAGAGGATGGAGGCTGCCAGATCTACGACCTCCAGCTTCCGGCTGATGACCTCCTGAATGGAAATCTCGTCGAACCGTACAGCCTCCGGATTCTGCTTCGGATCGCTATCATAGACACCGTCAATCGACTTCGCCAGCAGTATGCCGTCCGCCTCGATCTCAACCGCCCTGAGAACGGTCGCCGTGTCCGTGGAAAAATAGGGATGTCCCATACCGCCCGCAAAAAACGCAACCATATTCCGTGCAAAATACTTGTTCGCCCGATCCTTTGAGAACAGCTTGGTAAAGGAGCCGCACTCAAACGGCGTGAGGATATTCGTCATCATACCGACCGACCGGAACATCTCCGACACATAAATGCAATTCATAATCGTCGCCAGCATCCCGATCTGATCCGCTTTCGTGCGGTCAATGTTCTCACTGGTGCGTCCCCGCCAGAAATTCCCTCCGCCGATGACAACGCCAACCTGAATGCCCTGATCCACAAGTTGTTTGACCTGGCCGGCGACCATAAGCACCGTCTCATCATCAAAGCCGGTCTTGTTTTTGCCCGCCAGCGCTTCTCCACTTAGTTTAAGTAACACTCGTTTCATAAGGATACTCCTTCCGTTGTTTTCGCAATGTCTGAAAAAACAGTCTGCCTGCAGCCGTTTTTCCTTCCATTTTTTCACACGGCTCATTGCCTGCGCTCATGATAACACAAACAGATGAAAAAACCTAGACCCAAATTGAGATCCATCATAACGGTTCTAACGGATAAAATTTCCGTCCTTTACGACATCCGCCACCAGCTCGCGCTCATCCATATGATGCTTCTGCCCGCAGATCTCCTGATAATCCTCATGCCCCTTCCCGGCCAGCACAATGACATCGCCCTCCTGCGCATTCTCGATCGCGTAGCGGATGGCCTGCGCCCGGTCCGTGATCGAGATATATGCTCCGTCCGCGCGCTTCACGCCGGTAATGATATCCTCAATGATTGCCTCCGGCTCCTCAAAGCGCGGATTATCCGAGGTAACAATGGTCAGATCGGCCAGGCGAGAGGAAACCTCGCCCATATTAAACCGCCGGTCGCGGGCGCGGTTGCCGCCGCATCCGAAGAGACAGACCAGACGCTTCGGATGATATTCTCGAAGCGTCGTCAAAAGGCTCTCCAGACTCATGGCATTATGCGCATAGTCGATCATAAGCGTAAACTTTGAGGAGACAGGCAGAATCTCAACTCTCCCCTTCACATGTATCTGCGACAGGGACTGCTGAATCGTCTGCACATCCACGCCGAAATGACGGCAGATCGAGATCGCGGTCATGGAATTATATACGCTGAACTTACCCGGAACATCAATCTCGACATCCATGTCCAGCTTTCCCTTCATGTGATAGGCGACGCCGAGACTTCCGCCCCGGTCAAAGAGGTGCACATTTTCCGCCACCAGATCCGCATTTTCGGAAAATCCGTAGGTCTCCACCGCACAGGTATGCCCCTCCAGAATCTTCTCCAGATGCGCGTCGTCCGCATTGAAAATACCCTGACGGCACTGCTGAAACAGCAGGCTCTTGCAGTGAATGTAATCATCCAGATCCTTGTGCTCGTTCGGGCCGATGTGATCCGGCTCCAGATTCGTAAAAATACCGTAATCAAAAACAAATCCGCCCACGCGGTGAAGCATCAGCCCCTGGGAGGAAACCTCCATCACCACACAGTCGCATCCTGCATCGACCATCTTCCGGAACGCCTCCTGAACCACATAGGACTCCGGGGTTGTGTTGGAGGCCGGTATCGTCTCATCGCCGATGATCATCTCAATGGTTCCGATCAGTCCGCAACGATACCCGGAGTGCTCCAGAATCGACCTTACCATGTAGGTGGCGGTGGGCTTTCCCTTTGTCCCCGTGATGC
>JAJQBM010000201.1 GCA_021203285.1 Clostridiales bacterium
TTCTTGCGGTGATCGGTATTGTTGCGGTAATTGCAGCAATTGCTTATGCAGTGTATCGTTATTTTGTACTTGACAGAGAAGACGATTTTGAAGATGATTTCGATGATGATTTTGACGACATGTTCTTTGACGATGACGATATTGATCTTGATGCGGAGGAGGATGCGGCAGAAGAAGCTGATGAGGCTGCTGCGGAAGATATAGCGGCTGCAGAAGAAAAGGCAGAAGCAGAAGAGACAGCGAAAGAGGAAGCACCTGCAGAGTAAGGTGCTTCAAAAAAACCGGTGCAGATGAAAAACTGGCGCAGATGAAAAGACTGGTGCAGATGCAGGAATTGGTGCAGATATAAAAATTGGTGCAGATGCAGGAATCGGTGCAGACGCAGAAATGGTATCGATTCAGGATAGCTGCAAGGTTTACGTTTGCAAATCAAATCAGAAACACAGGGAGCTTCCCGACTCCGGTGAAAGCCGGATTGGGAGGCTCTTTCCCTGTTTATATATCAGTGGAACAAAAGCTGTGCTGTTCAGAAAATTGGAGCGTGATAATACGTGAAGTGCACTTTTGTTTTAGAGGGGAGCATGATGATCATGAAAAAAGGTGAAATTTATGAAGGAACCGTCAGCAGGATTCTTTTCCCGAATAAAGGAGAAGTGCTGGCGGACGGGTGTGCGGTATCGGTAAAAAATGCGCTCCCCGGTCAGAAAATCCGTTTTTCTGTCACAAAGATACAGAAGACAAAAACGGCTGCGGAAAGCAGGCATACGGGAGCCGGGATACAGATTGCAGCCGGAGTGAGTGCAGCAGAAGCGGTCGGTGAAAAACCAGAAATTTACAGAAAGGCGGAAGGACGTCTTCTGGAAGTGCTGGAACCTGCGCCTGATGAGTGTATACCTGTTTGTGGGCAGTTTGGCAGCTGCGGCGGCTGCCTGTATCTGTCGCTTCCTTACGAGCGGCAGCTTCAGATCAAAGAGCAGCAGGTCAGACAGATCCTTGATCAGGCAGTGCGCGGCTCTTATGTGTTTGAGGGCATTTTGTCGTCGCCTGATATATACGGTTATCGGAATAAAATGGAATTGTCTTTTGGAAATTCCCAAAAAGGCGGTGCGTTGTCTCTCGGCATGCACAGACGCGGCAGTTTTTATGATGTCGTGACTGTGGATAAATGTCAGATTATGGATGAGGACTACAGGAAGATTTTGCAGTGTGTTCTTGCATATTTTACGAAAAAAGGAACACCTCATCTGCACAGAACCGAACAGCGGGGCGTCCTGCGGCATCTGCTTGTCAGAAAAGGAAAAAAGACCGGTGGAATTCTGATTGATCTTGTGACGACTACACAGGCACCGGTTTTTGCGGATGCTGATGAGGAGCAAGAATTTGTGGACAGACTGCTTGCACTTTCCCTTGAAGGGCAGATTACAGGCATTCTGCATACGAAAAACGACAGTCTTGCCGACATTATCCAAAATGACGGCACCCGTATTTTATATGGGAAGGATTACTTTTATGAAGAATTGCTGGGGCTGCGTTTCCGGATAACGCCGTTTTCCTTTTTTCAGACGAACTCTTCCGGCGCGGAGGTGCTTTACGAAAAAGCAAGGGAGTATGTCGGCGATGTGAAAGGTCAGACTGTGTTTGATTTATACAGCGGCACCGGCACCATCGCGCAGATGCTTGCCGCGGCGGCAGAGAAAGTCGTCGGCGTGGAGATTGTGGAGGAAGCGGTAACGGCAGCCCGGGAAAATGCGGCGCTAAACGGACTTAAAAACTGCGAATTCATTGCCGGCGATGTCGGAATCGTGATGGACGGGCTGACAGAAAAGCCGGATATGATTGTGCTCGATCCGCCCAGAGACGGCATACATCCGAAAGCGCTGAAGAAAATCATAGATTACGGCGTGTCGGATATTGTTTACATATCCTGTAAGCCGACAAGCCTTGCCCGGGATCTGGCGGCCTTTCAGGCGAGAGGCTATCGCCTGATAAAAGCGGCAGCAGTCGATATGTTTCCCTGGACGGGGAACGTTGAGACTGTGTGTCTCTTGGGCAACCACCGTCTGCCGAAACCTGACGCTACGGTGAAGATCGGGATTGATATGGAAGATTATTACCGGATCAGGGATAATGCAGAAAATAAGGAAAAACCTGAATAAATGTCGAAAATAGTACACTGAATCAAAGCGGAAGCTGTTGATGCGTAAGAAAAATACGTGTCAGCAGCTTCTTTTTTCGCGTTCCTACGAGCGGTGCAAATCCGGAACATAAAGTGCGAGTGAGCTTGCTCACAGGAGCACTTTTATGTGAACGGATTTATAGCGCGACAGCGCGTAATGAGCATGAAGCGAAGCGGAATGCGAATTGCACAGCGAGTGGCTTTGGAGGAGGTGGTGCCTATGGGAGTGCGCATGAAAAACGGCATAGGAAAATGGAAACTGTGAAACATCTGAAATTCTACGAAGAATGCAAATCTGAAAGGAGTCAAATCTATGGCAACGAGAAATGTGAAGACGACGAGAAACATGAAGGTTTATGAGCAGAGCGGATATAAGTACAAGGCGACGCCGACGATCACGCTCAAAGGACAGTGGCTGGAGATGATGGGATTTTAAATCGGGACGCAGATCCAGGTGCAGTGTGAGGATGGAAAGCTGACGATCACACGGATGGATGCAGAGACAGCGGAGGCGCAGATGCCGACCTGCTGTGTAGCTGAGAAGGAAGTCAGATACGGAAGGGGGGAATAAGTGATGGCAAAGATTCTGATGTGTGGTTCATTCAAAGGGGGGAGTTGGCAAGACAGCCAGCTCCTGGAATCTGGCATATTCTCTGGCGGAGATGGGAAAGAAGGTTTTGGCAGTGGATTTTGACAGCCAGGCAAATCTTTCAACCTGCTTTGGAATCGAGGATACGGCGTCTGTTCCGGTTACAATCGGTCATCTGATGATGGACCGGCTGGAGGATGAGGAACTGCCGAATGCGGAGGATTACATCCGGAGCCGGAATGGTGTGGACTTTATTCCGTCATCCATGGTGCTTTCTGCTGTGGAAGGCAGACTGCGGACGGAAATGGGTGCGGAAAGGATGCTTTCGGGCATCCTGGAGCCCCTGAGAGAGCGATACGATTATATCATTCTGGATACCTGCCCTTCGCTTGGAACACTGACCATCAATGCGCTGACAGCGGCTGATGAAGTCCTGATTGCAGTGAACCCGCAGCTTTTCGCGATGATGGGCCTGCAGGATTTTATCCGGACGGTAAAGAAGGTTCGGAGCCGTCTGAACGACAGGCTGGAAATTGCGGGGATTCTGCTTACTATGTGTGATGCCAGAACAAATCTCTGCAAAGTGATCACGGAGCAGGTGACAGAGACTTTTGAGGGACAGATTCGCATTTTTCGGAGCGTGATCCCGAATACAGTTAAGGTGGGAGAATCCGTTTATTACAGTGAGCCGCTTCTGGAATATGCTCCGGGGAGCAAGGCGTGTACAGCATATCGAAATCTGGCGAGGGAGGTGGTTGGAAATGAAAGCGAATGCACCGAAAAGGAAGGTGTTTCAGGATGTGCTGGATCTGCTGACTGAGGATATGGCTGTGGAAGAGGCCGTGGCGCAGAATAAAATTATGATGCTTCCGATTGAAAAGATTAAACCGTTTCATGACCATCCATTCCGCCTCTATGAAGGAGAACGCCTGGATGACATGGTGGAAAGCATCCGGGAGCACGGGATCCTGAATCCGGTGATTGTGCGGGTGTAGAAAAACGGATATGAAATCCTGCTGGATGCCCACAAGCTGCACGTGGCGATCAAGGTGACGGAGGAGCTGCTGTATGACAATGCCTTCAATCTGGAGGGTTATATCCTTGACCAGTTCGGCAGGGCGCTGGCGAACGCGGAGGAGGATTCCTTCCTGAACGGAGACGGCAGCGGAAAGCCGACGGGCATTTTTGATGCAACGGCGGGCGGCACGGTGGCGGATACCATTTCTGCGGTGGATTCCGATTCCCTGATTGACCTGGTGTATGCATTGAAGCGTCCGTACCGCAGGAATGCTTCTTTCATCATGAACGACGCGACGATTGCGGCGGTGAGGAAGCTGAAGGACAGCAACGGTGCCTACATCTGGCAGCCGAGCTACCAGAGCGGCGAGCCGGACCGTGTGCTGGGCTACCTGGTGCATACTTCCGGTTATGCGCCGACGGACGGGATCGCATTCGGCGCCTACAGCTACTACAACATCGGCGACAGGGGCAGCCGTTCCTTCTCCGAACTGCGGGAGCTGTTTGCGGGCAACGGCATGATCGGGTACGTGGCGAAGGAGCGCGTAGACGGCAAGCTGATCCTGCCGGAAGCGGTGCAGATTTTGAAGCTGAGCGCGGACGTAGGCTGATGACTGCAGAATGGCAGCCATTGAATGATGGCTGATTGAGGCTTCGGGATCCCGGATGGCGGGATTCCTGATTATGGCGGGGAGGCGGTATGCCGGATGTTTCCGGTGTGCCGCCTGTCCCTGATGTATGAATGGAGGGATGGCTGATGTCGGTTGTGACGCTGGATGAAATGAAGGTGTATCTCCGCGTGGATTATGAGGATGAGGACAGCCTGATTGAGGATCTGGTTTCTGCGTCCGGGAAGCTCTGCATGGACATCCTGCGGACGGATGACGAGGCTGTCCTGGAAGAAGTGGAGAACGGGAAGGCCGCGGTGATGTATGCGGCGGCTTACCTGGTTGAGCACAGGGAGGAAGCGGATCACCATCAGCTGGATCTGACGCTGCGGGCCCTGCTCTTTGGCAGCAGGGAGGTGGGCTTCTGATGGACATTGCTCTTTTGAATATGACGATCACGATCCAGAAATGTGAGGCTGTGGCAGATGCGGCCGGGAACTATGTGAATGAGTGGATGGATTATTATACCTGCCACGCCACGGTGGGCGACGAGGACAGCGCGAAGGCTGCGGAATCGGAGGGGGCCGGGATGACGGCGGACCATCCGGGGCTCAGCTTTACGGTGCGATACTGTGCTGCCGCAGCCGCGGTGACCAGTACGGGATACCGGGTGCTGTTCGGGGATGATATTTATAACATCCTGTCCGTGGACCACATGAATTTCAAGAGGAAATCTTTGAAACTGAAATGCGAGAAAGTGAGGCGGTGAGGATGCCTTCCAGTAAAGTGTCGATTGACCAGATGGCTTCGGCCATTATGGAGAGCCTACAGGATTACGCGGACACGGCGGCGGATGAGATGAAGGAAGCTGTCAAAGATGCCGGGAAGACCGTGAAGAAGGAGATCCAGGCGAATGCGCCGGTGGAGACCGGGGCGTATAAGAAAAGCTGGACAGTGAAAACGGTGCGGGAAACGTCGCAGTCCCTGGAACTGGTGGTGCATTCTAAAAACCGGTACCAGCTGGCGCACCTTCTGGAACACGGCCACGCACTTCGAAACGGCGGCCGGGATTGTGTACTTTTCTTCCAATGTGCTGCATCTGGAGCTGTACACGGATAAGAAGGATGTGGAACTGGAGGAAACAGTGGAGGCAGTCCTGACAGGACAGGGGCTGTATTATGACAAGAGCGAGGTATGGATTGAGAGTGAGCGGCTGTACGAGGTGCTCTATGAAATGGAGGTATAAGAGATGGCTGATAATAACAAGGTGAAGTTCAACCTGAAAAATTCACATTACGCGGTGCTGACGGTGGACGATGATGGGAACCCGTCCTATGGGACGCCGGTGGCGCTGCCGGGTTCGGTTTCCATCTCCCTGGACGCGAACGGGGAGCCGGAGAATTTCTACGCGGACGGCGTGGCGTATTATGTGATCAATAACAACATGGGCTATGACGGCGACCTGGAGCTGGCGCTGATCCCGGAATCCTTCCGGACGGATATCCTGAAGGAGGAGCTGGATGCCAACGGCGTGCTGATCGAGAATTCGGATGTGGAGCTGGCGTCCTTTGCGCTGCTGTTTGAGTTCGACGGCGACCAGAAGCATATCCGGCACGTGCTGTATAACTGTTCCGCGTCGAGGCCGGGGATCGAGGGCAAGACGAACGAGGACACGAAGGAAGTGCAGACGGAGACGCTGACGATCAAGGCCACGCCCCTGGCGGACGGCATGGTCAAGGCAAAGACCGGGGACACGACGGATGCCACGGTGTACGGCGCATGGTATGACGCGGTGTACTTGCCGACGGCTGCGGCGGAAGCAACAGCAGATGAGGGCGGCGAGGGTTAATCCCGCCGTCCAGCGATTGGAGGATATGATTTATGGGGATGAAGAAAACAATTCAGATTGACGGGAAAGATGTAGTGTTCAAGGCCAGCGCGGCGATCCCGCGGATTTACCGTCTGAAATTCCAGAGGGATATTTACAAAGACCTGCGGCTGCTGGAAAAGGCTGTGGGGGAGTCGGATGAGAAGGAATCCGGGCTGGATCTGTTCTCCCTGGAAATGTTTGAGAATATCGCCTATATCATGGCGAAGCATGCGGATCCGAAAGCGGTGCCGGATTCCCCGGAGGAGTGGCTGGATGAGTTCAACACCTTCTCCATCTACCAGGTGCTGCCGG
>JAJQBM010000101.1 GCA_021203285.1 Clostridiales bacterium
TATGCTAGTATCTAACCATAAAAGCATATTTTTGTTTATTTGATAAACATAGGGCAGTGTGTTATGAGAGAGGCACCTGTCTTGTGGTGACAGATCTATACTTCCTCCGGGTAGCAGTAGCCCGGACGGTAGTTTCCATTTCTTCTGTATCCATGAAAATTCATGCTTTTAGATTCAAATTTACAAAGCAGGGGTTTTCATAATAAGGAATGCAGAAAGTGGAGAGGAGTTTTGCCATCGAGTGAGATACCCTTGCAGTTCAACAGACTGGAGGAGGTATTTTATGGGTGGGAAACAAAAGACGCGATTGAAACCGGATGTCATCGTAAAGGATTACTGGAGCAGCAATGCGGAGTTCGCGGATTTGTTTAATGCAGCTTTGTTTCATGGTGAGCAGGTGATCCATCCAGAGGAGCTTGCGGACGGCGATACGGATAGTTCCGTTGTCAAAGAACAGAGCGGCGGTATTCCGGAAACTGTCAGGGACGCGAGGGACGGATTCAAGGTTCATAAGAGGTCGACGGCACATGGTGTGGAGCTTGTGCTGCTTGGGCTGGAAAATCAGGAGCGGGTTCACTATGCGATGCCTATGCGGGTGATGGGGTATGATCACAGTGTTTATCAGAAACAGTATAATGAAAATGCAAAGAGGTTTCGCGCTTCTGTAAAAAAGAGCAGTGCAAAAAGGGAAACAATTCAGATTGAGAAAAAAGAAAGAATCAGCGAGGATGAATTTTTGTCCGGGATGCGGAGGACAGACCGGTTTATACCAGTAGTGACTATTGTGGTCTATTATGGTGAGAAACCGTGGGACGGGGCAAAATCCCTGCACGAGATGCTGGACATACCGGAGCCGCTGAGACGGTATGTGAATGATTATCACATGGTATTGATAGAGGCGAGGGAAAACAGGCTGTGTTTTCATAATAAAAACAACAGGGATTTCTTTAACCTGCTTGAGATTATCCTTGACACAGATATGTCAAAAAAAGACGCGAAGGAAAAAGCGATACAATATTGTGAAAAGAATAAGGCAGATAAGGATGTGGTAATCGCGGCCGCAGGGGCGACGAATACAAAGCTGGATTATAATGTGCTGGCAAAGAAGGAGGGCGATATAATGTGTACATTGTTTGAGGAGATTGCAAAAGAGGGTAGAGAAGAGGGCAGAAAAGAGGGCAGAGAAGTGGAACGCAGCAGGATGAATTCTCTGATTCTGAAACTGTCAGAGCTTGGACGGCTGGATGATATCACGCGTGCCGCTGAAGATCGTGCATATCAGGAATCATTGTTGCAGAAGTTTGGGTTATGATTAATCAGAATACCAGCATTGGCTGCCGGTATTCTGACTTTAACCGGCTGCCGGAGCAGGTAAAAAGGATTCGTTTATAGATTTCGGAAGAACGCAGGGTAAGATCGAGCAAGCGATTTTGCCCTGCGTTTAATTTGTCCCCGTTTTTGGCAAGCTGTGTCAGAATCTGTATGTCTGCCTGTGACTGCATGGCTTTCAGCAGAGGTACCGCTTCCCGCCGGAAGCCAAGAACGCGCGCAAAGGGAGCGTGGCTGTAGGAAGCGGAGAGCTGCAGATCTTCTTTCGTGATATCCAGAAGAACCTGTGCCAGATACCGGCTGACGGCCGTGTATGTCTGGTTTTTGGCCTTGAGCAGGGCAGCAAAGGATGTCCAGCTCTCGAAATTTTCCAGAAGGTTTTCCGTGCGGAAGGCGAGCCCGGAGTTGTCGGGGCCGAAGCAGGAAAGCCGCTCCTTTCTTTCGGTAAGTGCGTAAAACAGAAGGTCGGAGAAATCGTTTTCGCAGAGACACCGGTGGTTGACTGCGGCATATTGCAGGGTATCTGCGATGTCTGTCGGGACACAGTTTGCGAACGAATCATTTGCTGCGGCCGCATGAGCTTGCGGGGGCACGAATGACTTGTGAAAATGGCTGGTATGGTTGTGGCGGCTGTCTGATAACAGATAATTCCGTATCGCGGTGGCGGAGCAATATTCACCGGACAGGTCGGCATCGTGGTAGGCGCTTCCTTGTCGGGGAATCATGCAAAGAGCCAGTGAGCTGTTTCGCTTGCGGATTGCCTTTGCGTATTCCAGAGCGAGGATATTGTTCGGCTCGGAGAGGAGCTGCCGGAGCGAAGATGCAGACTTTGTCTTCGCGTCGCCGATATCGTTTCTCAGATACTGCTCTGCCGCCATTTCTCTGGCTTTCGGGAAGGTGAACCCCTCCCTTGTATATGAAGCGAGAAGATGCCGATATTCCTCTGGTTCGTCGGCGAGCAGTGCGGTGACTTTTTCAAAAAGACCGGGATCAGCATCGGCGTTTTCGCAGCCGCAGCTCACAACATCCACCACACCCAGCCGGTCAAGCAGGGAGATGCCGCCCATGGCGAACCCTTCCGCGCTGGAGAGGGCAGCAGTGACAGGGAGCTCCACGACAAGATCCGCGCCGTGGCGCAAGGCCATGTCGACGCGGTCATATTTGGTTAGGATCGCCGGCGCCCCGCGCTGGACAAAGTCACCGCTCATGACGACGATTACATAGTCCGCACCGGCGCGGCGGCGTGGCTCTTCGATATGAAACTGATGCCCGCTGTGGAACGGGTTGTATTCGGCAATGATTCCCGCTGCTTTCATGAGGCTGATGTCCTGTCTGTGTAGGGGATTCTGAAAAATGGATTGCGAAAATGCATCACGCGATTTCCGCGATATGGTAGAGCAGTTTTTCGGTCTCATCCCAGCCAAGGCAGGGGTCTGTGATAGACTTTCCGTAGACATGTTCGCCGATTTTTTGGCTGCCGGGCTCGATGTAGCTCTCCACCATGACGCCCTTTACAAGCGTGCGGATTTTCGGGCTGATGGAGCGGTTGTGGAGAATCTCGTCCACAATCCGGATCTGCTCCATGTATTTTTTCCCGGAGTTGGAGTGGTTCGCGTCCACGATACAGGCCGGGTTGACAAGGTCCATCTGCTCATACATATTGTGCAGGCGGATCAGGTCCTCGTAGTGGTAGTTCGGGAGCGTCACGCCGCGCTTGTTGACCGCGCCCCGGAGAATAACATGGGCGAGCGGGTTGCCGCTGGTGTCCACCTCCCATCCGCGGTGGGTAAAATGGTGTGGGTGCTGCGCCGCGTAGACAGAATTCAACATCACGGAGAGATCGCCGCTGGTCGGATTCTTCATACCGCTGGCCACGTCAAAACCGCTGACGGTCAGGCGATGCTGCTGGTCCTCCACGGAGCGGGCGCCGATTGCCACATAGGAGAGAAGATCGTCCACATAATCCCAGTTCTCCGGGTAGAGCATCTCATCCGCCGCTGAGAGTCCGGTCTCCTCGATCGCGCGCAGATGGAGCATCCGGACAGCGATCAGCCCAGCCACCATGTCCGGCTTTGCTTCCGGATCCGGCTGGGTCGCGATCCCCTTGTAGCCTTCTCCGGTGGTGCGGGGTTTGTTCGTATAAATGCGGGGAATGAGAATCAGGCGGTCCTTCGTCTGCTCATTGACCCGTGCAAGCCGGTGAATGTAATCCATGACCGGCTCCTCACTGTCTGCCGAACACGGCCCGATGATGACCAGAAACTTGTCCGACTCCCCGCGGATCACCGCGCTGATCTGGGCGTCCCGCTCCTCCTTCAGCGCCTGTAACTCCGCGCTCAGAGGAAACTCCCTCTTAATCTCTGCCGGGGACGGCAGCTCTCTCAAATATGTGAAACTCATATTGTGTTCTCCTGTATTCTATGTAGAATTTATGAAACGTTGGCGGAGATACACACAATAACACTTCAAAAGCGGGTAGTTCGGAGCCGCCGGTCCTTAGCGGCTGTATTTTAGCCGCTTATGTACCGCTGCGTGCGGAGTCTAGCGAGAGCGTGCCCGCGTTGAAGTCGTTATTGTATGTATCTCCTAATCATATAATCCTTATGAGTCAATGATTTCATCCTTTATCAGCTCCACCGGCATTTCCTCCCCGGTCCAGCACCTAAAGGAAGCCGCGCCCTGAAACAGCATCATGCTCAGCCCGTTGTAAGCCGGGCAGCCGGCCTTTTCGGCCATCTCGCAGAGCATGGTGTGCCGCGGGTTATATACAATATCGTAGACAACCAGATCCGGATGAAGAAGAGAGGCATCCGGGATCGGGCAGGTCTCCGCGCGCGGCGCCATGCCGACGCTGGTTGCGTTGACCAGAATCACACTCTCCGCAATGCTTTTTCTCATCTGTTCAATGTCATCGAAGGGGTATACGCGGACGGTGCAGCCGGTTCGCTCCTGCACCCGCCCGGCAAACGCCAGCGTCTGTTCAAATACCTCCGGGCGCTTCCGGCGGAAAATATCGATCTCGGAAACCCCGTCCTGGGATGCCTGGCTGATGATGGCCGTCGCCTCGCGGCCGGCGCGGAGAATGGTCTTTTTTTTCCCGATAATATCGTGCCCGTAATCCGCCACGGAGCGCATAAAGCCTTCGCCGTCCGTCGTGTGGCCAATCATGCGGCCGTCCCTCAATATGACAGTATTGCAGGCGCCTGCCAACTGAGAGGCGGGCGTCAGTTCATCCATGTATTCCCTGATCTTTACCTTGCAGGGCATTGTCACATTGTAGCCCTTCACCCCGATCTCCTGCAATCCGTACACGACTTTTGCGAGATCCGACTGTCCGACATCAAACGCCAGATAGACATAATCCAACCCCAGCGCCTGAAACGCCAGATTGTGCATTTTGGGGGAAATACTGTGTGAGACCGGACTGCCGATGAGGCCGGTCAGCCCGGTTTTTCCTGAAATCTCCATCGTAAAAATCCTTTCTGTGCGAAACACCGCGGTTGGATCTGCAATGCCGCCCCTGATAAATTGCTTACAGTTTAGAATAAAACAAGGCGGAAATAAAGTCAATGACTTGCGTCTTTTTTGGGGATAGGCTATACTGATATCAGTAATGTGAGAAGGGGATGGGATTATGCAGGAACCGTTTGATGTGAAGGGAGTCCGAATCGGGGAAGGACGCCCCATGATCTGTGTGCCGGTGGTGGAGACGAGCGCCGCGGCGATCGTCGGTAAGATTGACGCGCTTGTGAAAAAGGGCGTGCAGATGATCGAGTGGCGGGTGGATTGCTTTGAGGAGATCGACCGGCCGGAGCGTGTGAAGGCGGTGCTGGAGGAGATCCGGCCGCTGACGGAGCAGACTGTCATGCTTTTTACTATCCGTACTGCCAAGCAGGGCGGGAATACGGCGCTGGAGGAGAAAAAGATTCTCTATCTGAATGAACTGGCGGCAAAAAGCGGCAGCATCGACCTGATCGATCTGGAGTTTTTTGAGGCGACGCGGCCGGAGCGGGAGATCCGCCGCTTCCAGAAAATGGGCGTCCGCATCATTGCCTCCCACCATGATTTCCATGCGACGCCGGATGACCGGATCCTGCACATGCTGATGGAGCAGATGAAGCACGGTGGGGCGGACATCGCCAAGCTGGCGGTGATGCCGAACTCGGCGGACGATGTGCTTCGCCTGATGAAGCTGACCAATGATATAAAGCAGAAATACCCCTTGCTTCCGCTGGTCACCATGTCCATGGGCGGGCTCGGTGTGATCAGCCGTGTCTGCGGTGAGACCGTCGGGTCGTGTATCACCTTCGGTGCGGACGGACAGGTGTCCGCGCCGGGACAGCTACAGATGGAGACGCTGGCGGGCATATTGGATGCGCTGCACGCGTCGGGGACGAGTGCGTAGGGAGCAGAGCAATCTGTTGTATCATAGAGAGCTGCAGCATCCTGTGATCGGGATGGCAACAGGGTGTGATGCGTTTGCAGGAGGAACAGATGAGGAAGCACATATTCCTGATCGGGTTTATGGGTGTCGGAAAGAGTACGGTCTCCAGAAAGCTGAGAGACCGGATGAAGGCACAGGAGATCGATATGGACGCGGCGATTGTCCGCGAGGCGGGAATGCCTGTCAGCGAGATTTTTGAGAGGTACGGCGAGACGCATTTTCGCGATCTGGAGACACAGATGCTGCAAAAGATTGCCGACGGCAGTCCGGCGGTGGTCTCTTGCGGCGGCGGGTGTGTGCTGCGCCCGGAGAATGTCGCGATCATGAAGGAGAGCGGAACGATCGTCCTTCTGACAGCCGACCCGACCACGATTTACTACAGAGTCCGGAACTCCAAAGCCCGGCCGATTCTAAACGGCCATATGAATGTGGAGTATATCGCCGGTCTGATGGAGCAGCGCCGGCCTGCCTACGAGGGAGCTTGCGATATCCGGGTTTCCACGGACGGGAAGCGACCGGACCGGATCGCGGGGGAGATTCTTGAGAAGATAACTCAATAGAAAAAGAGGGTATTGACCGCTTCAAAGTCGATACCCTCTCACTATGCAACCGGCGGGAATCGAACCCACATTACAGGAGTCGGAGTCCTGCGTTCTATCCGTTAGACTACGGTTGCCTCTGAAACACACAGCGACAATCAGTGGAATTGTCGCTGCGGTAAGAGCTTCGAATGGGACTCGAACCCACGACCTACGCATTACGAGTGCGTCGCTC
>JAJQBM010000078.1 GCA_021203285.1 Clostridiales bacterium
GTATTTTGTCCCAGTACGATCGGGAGAGGATGGAGTCCAATCGGATGGAGCTTGCGCCGGGAGAGCGGGAGCAGGTGTTTTTACAGCGTTTTTATCTCTATCTGAACCTGACAAAGCCCTCCGACGCCCTGTATCTGACCTATGCGCGAATGGACGGGGGCGGCAAAGCGGTGCGGCCGTCCTACCTGATCGGCGTGCTGCAAAAGATGTTTCCGAAACTGGCCGTGGAAGAAATCGCGGCGGACGCCTCCATGCCCTCGATGACGGCAAAGAGCAGCGTGGAGACCTACCTGCGCGGGCTGACACTGATCGGAGATACGGATCAGGCGGGTCAGAATATGGAGGAATGGAAGGCTCTGCATCGCTGGTACATGGAAAACGGGGAGTATGCGCCGCGGATTCAGCGGATGTTTGAGGCACATTTTCAGGCGTACACGGGAGAATCTCTGGAGGCTGATCTCGCGCGGCTTTTGTACGGGACGGTGCTGGTCAATTCCGTGACCCGGCTGGAGCTCTATGCCCGGTGTGCGTTTGCGCATTTTCTGGAATACGGCCTGAAGCTGGCTGACCGCAGGGAGTTTACTTTTGAGAATCTGGATATGGGAACGATGTTTCACTCGATTCTCCAAAAATACTGTATCCGCCTCGAAAAAACCTCCAGATGGGATCAGGTCACCGAGACACAGCAGGATGAATTGTTGCGTCAAGCCATGGAGGAGGCAGTGCTCGAGATGCCGAACGAATCCCTGCTGGAGTCCTCGCGCAGCGCTTATGTGCTGGAGCGGATTTACCGGATCATGAAACGCAGTATCTGGGCTATGACCGAGCAGATTCGCCGCGGTGATTTCCGGCCGGAAGGATATGAGGTGGAGTTTTCCAGTGTGAGCAGGCTGACGCCCGAAACGCTGATGCGGACGGTGGGAAGCGTGGACCGTCTGGATCTCTATGAGAACGAGAATAAGATTTATGTGAAGGTTGCCGATTACAAATCGGGAAACACCAAATTTCAGCTTCTCTCCCTTTACTACGGGATGCAGCTTCAACTGGTGCTCTACCTGAACGCAGCGATGGAGAAAGTGAAGAAGGAGCATCCGGACAAGGAGGTCATTCCTGCCGGAATTTTTTACTACCATCTGGATGATCCGATGGTGGATGCGGACGGTGCCGATGAGGAAGAGATCGCGCAGAAGATATTAAACAGCCTGCGCCCGAACGGTCTGGTCAATCTGGAACCGGTTGTCTACCTGCATATGGACCGGGACCTTTTGAAAAACAAAAAATCCGATGTGATTCCCGTGGCACTGAAAAATGACCGGACGCTCAGCAAAACCGGGACTTCCGCGGCTTCAACCGAAGATTTCGGGCATCTTGCGGATCATGTCAGTCGGTGTATTGCGGATGAGGGACGGCAGATGCTGGAGGGTGACATCAGCGCAAAGCCGTACCGGCTGGCGGATCGGACCGGATGCGATTACTGCACATTCCGCGGCGTGTGCGGCTTTGACCGGAAGGTGAGCGGTTACGAGTACAAACAGGAAAAATATCTGAAGGATGAGGAAATCTGGGAACGACTGCGGGCGAAGGATGACGGTGAGTCATGGAAAGCCGGACAGAAATAAGGCAGAAACTTGGCTTAGAGAACCGGAAAGGCGGCAGTTTTATGTCAGGAGGAGCAGACAGAGAGTCTGAAAAAAACAGAATAGAGAAGGCTACCACAACGGAGGAGCCAGAGGTCAGGTGGACGCCGGAGCAGGAGCAGGTGATTTCTCTCAGAGACCGCAGCCTGCTTGTCTCCGCCGCGGCGGGTTCCGGGAAAACCGCGGTATTGGTACAGCGGATCATCTCCATGATCACAGACCCGGAGCGGCCGATGGATGTGGATGAGCTGCTGGTGGTGACTTTTACAAACGCGGCGGCGGCGGAGATGCGGGAGCGGGTTCTCGCGGCCATCGAGGCCGCGGTGGAGACGGATCCTTCCGATACCCATCTGCAGCGGCAGGTCTCGTTGATCCACAACGCGCAGATCACGACGATCGACAGCTTCTGCAAGCATGTTCTGCAGAATCATTTTTACAAAATCGGCTTAGAACCGGGATTTCGCATTGCGGATGAGGGGGAGTTAAAGCTGCTGCGGGAGGATGTGTGTGACCGGGTGTTGGAACGATTTTACGCGGAGCGCGATCCTGCGTTTCTCCGGTTTGCGGATAGTTACGCTTCCGCGAAGAGCGATCAGAAGATACGGGATATGGTGCTGCGGCTCTATGATTTTTCCCAGAGCTATCCGTGGCCGCAGGAGTGGCTGGAGTCCTGCGCGGGTCAGTATGAGGCGGACACGGCGGAAGCATTGGAAGAGAAAAAATGGATGCAGGATTTTCTCGCCTATCTCCAAATCCGGGTGGAGGAGATGGTCGGCCGGTATCGGAAGCTGTATGAGCTGACACTGGATACGGACGGCCCGCAGCACTATGAGGCTGTGGTTCGTGATGACCTTCGCCAACTGGAGGACTTGCTTCGCACTGTGGAAGGAGAAGAGGCAAGTGTCCGGGGCGAAGGGATCGGGCAGAAGGGCTCCCGGCTTGCCCGCTGGCAGGAAGCGCTGGATGCAATAAAATTCAAAACGCTGCCCGGAGGCGGAAAGTACACGGGCAGTGAGGAGAAACGAACTGCGGTAAAGACGGCCCGGGATCAGATCAAGGCACAGATCAAAGGATTTCGTGAGAAATATTTTTCCGCAGAGACGGATGTTCAACTGGAACGGATGAAGAAAACCGGCGCGATGGTTCAGACGCTTGTCGCGGTGACGGAGGCATTTTCGGCGGACTTTTCCGCGGAGAAGGCCGGGAAAAACATATTGGACTTTTCAGATCTGGAGCATATGGCGCTGCGGATTCTTGTGGATCCTGTGACGAAGCAGCCGACTGAGACAGCGGCGGAATACCGCGCGCATTTCCGGGAAATCATGATCGACGAGTATCAGGACAGCAACTATGTGCAGGAGGCGCTTCTGACGGCAGTTTCCGGCATTCCGGAGGAGCATGAAAATCTGTTTATGGTGGGGGATGTCAAACAGAGCATCTACCGCTTCCGTCTGGCGCGGCCGGAGTTGTTTATGGGAAAGTATGAGAGCTTTTCCGTCGATGACAGCAAAACCCAGCGGATTGATCTCCACAAAAATTTCCGCAGCCGGGGTGAGGTTGTGGATGTGGTCAACGATATCTTTGCGCGGATCATGGGGCGCGACCTCGGCAATGTGGAATATGACGCGGACGCCGCGCTCTATATGGGAGGAAACTTTGCGGAGTATGAGGATCCGGACTGCTGCCGGCCGGAGTGTCTGCTGGTGGAGGAAAACCCGGCGGAGCGCAGCCGGAAGGTTACCGAGGCGAGGGCTGTGGCGCAGCGGATCCGCGAGATGATCCGGAACGGTGAGATTCCCGGAAAACAGTATAAAGATGTCGTGATTCTCCTTCGCTCACTTTCCGGATGGGCGGAAACATTCCAGTCGGTTTTTGAGCAGGAGGGGGTTCCGCTGCTGGTCCCCTCACAGACCGGATATTTCTCCGCGCAGGAGGTGCAGGGCATTCTTGCCATGCTGCGTGTGCTGGATAATCCCCGCCAGGATATCCCGCTTGTGACGGTGATGCGGTCGCCGATCGGGGATTTTTCCGGGGAAGAGCTGGCCGCGATTCGCCTGTATGATGAAAAGCTGCCGTTTTTTTCTTGTGTTGAGAAAATCGGAAAATCGAATGTATCCGGTCGGCACGGGGAAGGTTCCGATGAGGAGGAAAGAGCTTCCGTCCCGGGAAGCGGGAAGAACTGGGCGGAAATATACCTGGATCTGCAAAAAAAGACGGAAGACTTTTGGCTGATGACAGAGTCGTTCCGCAGACGCGTTCCCTACACGCCGATCCATTCTCTGATCCAGCAGATTTACGCTGAAACCGGTTATCGTGATTATGTGACGGCCATGGCTGCCGGAGAGCAGCGGCGCGCCAACCTCGACATGCTGCTGGAAAAGGCCATCGCCTATGAGCAGACGAGCTATCACGGTCTGTTTCACTTCATCCGCTACATCGACCGGCTGATGAAATACGATGTGGATTACGGCGAGGCGGAGACCGTCAGCGAGCAGGAAAACGCGGTGCGCCTCATGACCATCCACAAGAGCAAGGGGCTGGAATTCCCAATTGTCGTTCTGGCCGGGATGGGAAAACAGTTTAATATGCAGGATGAGCGGGATCGGATGATTTTTCATCCGGAATACGGCATCGGCCTGAAATATTTCGATGCGGAGCGCCGGACGAAACAGGACACCCTGATCCGTCAGGTCTTCGCGATTGAGACGAAAAAGGAAAACATGGGCGAGGAGCTTCGCATCCTCTATGTCGCGCTGACCCGTGCAAAGGAAAAGTTGATTCTGGCGGGGATGGAGCCGAAGAAGGATCTGCTGTCAGGCCGCAGGATGGAAGAGCCCTTTGAAAAGCTGGAATTTACACAGCGGCTGGATGCAAGCTGCTATTGGGACTGGGTTTTGCCGGCGCTTAAAAGCAGCGGCAGCTCCTGCCGGATTTGCCGGAGCGGGCTGGAGAAGCGCGTGGAGAGTGAACAGAGAAAGCAGGAGAGCATTCTTCTTGAAAAAGAAAGGGTCTGCGAGGAGCTGCGCAGTATCGACCCGGTGATCTATGAGAAAACGGCAGCGCGTCTTTCATGGGAATATCCGTATGAGGAGAGCGGTGTGCTGAAGCAGAAAGTGTCCGTATCGGAGATCAAGCACCGCGCAATGGAGGAAGCTGGGGCGCTGACGGAGGAGGACGGCGGGGAAAGCCTGTTTCCGGAGGAGATACCGGTTCCGTACATTCCGAAGTTTGTGCAGGCGCAGGAGGAGAATCTCGGCGCTCTGCGGGGAACCGCCGCTCATCGCTTCCTGGAGTGTCTGGATTTTGCGTCGATTCCGGATTCCTTTGCCGGTTCCGAACGGAACGCTGCCGGATGGAAAGCGGCAAACGCGTGGCTGGAAGCGCAAGCCGCAGGGTATGTCGCGTCGGGACGTATAAGAAAGGAGGAAGCGGCGCTCCTTATTCTGCATCAGATGGCGCGGTTTCTTACTTCCGGGCTCGCGGGAAGGATGAGAGAGGCGGCGGCCTGCGGGCGTTTGACGAAAGAGCAGCCGTTTGTGATGTCGCTGCCCGCAAAGCAGGTCTGGAACGGAGTGAATTCGGAGGAGACGGTTCTCGTGCAGGGCATTATCGATGTGTTCTGGGAGGAAGAGGATGGGATTGTGCTTCTGGATTACAAGACGGATCGCGTGGAGCGCGCGCAGGAACTCGTGCAGCGCTATGAGGCACAGATGCGGCTTTATGCGGAAGCGCTGAACCGGCGATTTGCGGGGAAGCGGGTGAAGGAGACGCTGATTTATTCGTTTCGGTTGGATGAGGTGATTGTTGTTTAGGAGGAAGTAAGTAATGAGAATAATTTTGGCGTCTGCGTCGCCGAGGCGGCGGGAGCTGCTGGCGCGGCTGGGTATGGATTTTGAGGTGATTCCGTCGAAGGGCGAGGAGGTCATCACGAAGGAGATTCCGGCTGAGATCGTAACGGAGCTTGCAGTGCAGAAGGCGCAGGCGGTGGCAAAGCTGCTGAAGAACAGAGCAGAGGAGGATATTCTGCTTATCGGTGCGGACACGATTGTTGTAAACGAAGGAAAGATTCTTGGAAAGCCGGTGGACGAGGAGGATGCCTGCCGGATGCTTCGCGCCCTGTCCGGACGGACGCATCAGGTCTACACCGGTGTGTGCCTGATTTATCGGTGCAGAGATGAGGAGCGGACGCATACATTTTATGAGAAAACAGATGTGGATTTTTTCCCGATGTCGGAGCAGGAGATCCGGGACTATGTGGCCACGGGAGACCCGATGGACAAGGCGGGCGCTTACGGTATTCAGGGCGTCTGCGGAAAGTTTATCCGCGGTATACAGGGCGATTATAACAATGTCGTCGGGCTGCCGATTGCAAGACTTTATCAGGAGTTGAAGGGTTTTTATTGCGCATATGGAAAAATACGGGCATAATCAACCCGAACAGGAAAGCGGAAAGGCGGAATGAGGCATGGGCGAATATGATGATGTGGTGATCCGGACGTTTCTGGAGAAGCAGCTTCAACTGTTTCCGGAGGTTGTGGCGGAGACACCGGAGGAGGCCGAGGAGTTTCTGAATATCTGTATGGCGTCGGTCTGTCGGAATATCAAAGAGGTCAGGGAATGCTTTGACAGCTACGGCGCGGATATTTCCGGGATGAAAAAGGCGGATTTTGAGGCAGCGGAGGAGGTTTTCACACTTCCGGACGGACGGTATCTGGTGGTGCTGGCGTAAGTACATTTCGGAAACCGATTACAGTGTACAGTGAGAATGTGAGAAATCAGCAGGAGACGATATCAACCATGCGAAAGATACATATGAAGCTTCTAAAAAGTGAGAGAGGACAGGTTGTAAAACCCGGCGGAACTCATCAGGGCAGTCCGGCAGGAAGGATACCCCGCACAGCCGC